>CAYLYN010000012.1:0-42601 GCA_964387565.1 uncultured Rikenellaceae bacterium
TTAACGGAAAGGCAGGGGAAGAGAGAAAGTCTCCTGAATACCAGCCAGAAAGTGAAGATAACAGGGTCAGGGTTGAAGACCTCTATGCAAAACCATATTCAGACGAGCATCCTGAAAATCCTGACAAGGGATAAGAATAGATGGCGCAGTGGCGCAACGGCTCAATGGAGCAACGGCGCAGTGGCGCAGTGGCTTAATGGCGCAGCGGCACAATGGCGCAGTGGCGCAACGGCGCAGCGGCGCAATGGCGCAGCGGCGCAATGGCGTAATGGCTCAATAGCTTACCTTTGTAATAGCTGATTTCCCTTGGTCTTCCATGGTTAAAATTCATAGTTTCACAATTAAAATCTTGCATATCGGCATTGTTC
Source organism: uncultured Rikenellaceae bacterium (assembly GCA_964387565.1). GTDB lineage: Bacteria > Bacteroidota > Bacteroidia > Bacteroidales > VadinHA17 > LD21. Next base: position 369 of record CAYLYN010000012.1, read on the forward strand.
ATTCAACGTTCGTCAAAAAAAAATCTAAACACTTGGAAATCTGATATACTTTGTTATATATTTACTAAACAATGAATTGCTGAGAGTTTATGTACCGGAGACCAGCTGTTATTCTTGTTTTAATTTTAGGTTCATTATACCTGAAATGCCAGGATATTCAGTTACCCGACCTGAGTGCACTCGAACGCAAACCGCTAATAAATGAAACATTCTCAGATAATTCAGCTAAGTGGATCACTGATAACCAGTATTTATCAGGGAAGATCGGGAACGGGATCTACAGTCTGAAATGCAAAAACTTCCAGGGTTCTTCGGGTCTGACTACCGTAAAAGTTGATTTGGACCGCACAAGAGACTTCGAGATAGAAGCCTCACTTAAAATCATAAGCGGAAGCGGAGGACTGGTATTAGGGATGACAGGTAATTACTCCCATTACAGGATCGAGATAAACGATAACGGAGACATATACGTTGCAAGGCAGACTTCAAAGCTGGAAAACCTCTTTAAAAGTGCAAGAAACCCGTCAGTCATGGCAGGAATCGGGAACAAGATCGTGGTCAGTAAGTACAATAATACTTTTTATCTGTTTATCAACGATTCTTTCATTAAGGAATTCCGGGGTATAAGTCTGGATGGTACAGGTTTCGGATTCAATGTTGGTTTGAAATCGGAAGTCGAGGCAGGCTCTGTTAAAATATCATATCTTGAAAGGAAAGCTGAGCCGCTTTTGGCTGAGAGGAATATTACGCAACCAGAGCAAAAGAAAGAAGCTGAAACTGAACAAATACTTCCTGCAGCAACTGTCGTTATTACTCCTACCATAATAACTGCCGGTCCACCAGAAATAATTTGGACAAGTCCTTCCACTGAGAGAGTTAATATAAACGAATATACAGTCCATGCAAAGGCTTCTGTAAAATCAGCATCGAAACTGGTACAGGTAAGGTTCTGGGTAAATGATATCTCAGTAGGCGAAAGTGAATTCCAGTCTATGAGGGGAGACTCGGGCAATTATATGATTGACAAGATAGTTAACCTCAAACCGGGAGAAAACTCAGTCTATTTCCTGGCAACCAATGAGAAGGGAGAATCGACAAGATCCGCAATGAGGTATTTTGTCAATCCCGAGGCAGCGCCACCGGTCCTTGCATGGGTATTTCCTTCTGAACCATCAAGCGTTGTAAACACGGAGGAAATATCAGTTGAGGGTTTAATTAAATCAGCCTCAGGAGTAAATTCAACATCAATACTAGTAAACGGGTTTCCGCAGAATGAGGAAAACATGTTTCAGCAAGGGACAAATGGTGAGATTAAAGTGCAGAAGAACATTGTGTTAAGGGAGGGAGAAAACAGTGTTTACCTCATTGCTGCAAACACTGCCGGGAGGATACAATCGGAAAAGAGAATCATAATATACAACAAATCACTACCTGAGAAGAGACTTGCACTTGTAATCGGCAATTCGGAGTACAGCAACGGAGTCAGCCTGAAAAACCCGGTTAATGATGCCAACCTTATTGAAGGTACTTTGAAAGAGCTTGGATTTGACGTTATTAAAAGTCTTAATGTCGGAAAAACAGAAATGGAGAACTCCATAAGGGAATTCAGCAGGAGAATGTCCAATTATAATGTAGCTCTCTTTTATTATGCCGGACACGGTATTCAGGTAGATGGTGTAAACTATCTCATCCCTACTGATGCAAAGCTGGAGAATAAGAATGAATGCAGCTGGGAAGCTGTGGCTGTGAACAGGGTCACTGATGAATTCGGTAAGCACGAAACCAATACCAACATTGTCATTCTTGATGCCTGCAGGAATAATCCATTCAGAAGCTGGGTAAGGGGACCGGAGCAGGGATTCAAGGCAATGAGTCCGGTAAACGGCACAATAATTTCATATGCCACTTCGGAAGGAGCTACGGCTGCCGACGGAACCGGGGCAAACGGATTATTTACTGAAGAGCTTGTAAAACAAATGACTGTGCCTCAATCCATTTTAAATGTCTTTATGAGCACAAGGAAAAATGTAAGAGACAGAAGCAATAATCAGCAGGTGCCTGTTGAATGGAATTACCTTATCAGCGATTTCTATTTTAAAAGATAATATCTATCTACAACAAAATAGCTGAGTGAACTGGCGACCGGTAACCGGTAGCAGGGATCTGAAACCTTGAACCTTGAACTCTGAACCTGACCTTATGAAACGACTTCTGCCGTTTATTATCATAATATACCTATTAAATTATTTTCCTGTATTTTCACAAATTCCAACCAACGGTCTTGTTGCTTTTTATCCTTTTAATGGTGATACAAATGATGAGAGCGGGAATGGGAATAATGGCAGCATAGTTGGCGGCGTATACCTGGCAAATGACAGGTTCGGGAACGCAGCAAAAGCAATGTATTTTAATGGAACAGATGGATATATCCAGGTACCAAACTCCACATCCCTTCAGTCTCCCGTGACAAGCCTTTCAATTTCTGCCTGGATTTATATTGACAGCTGGCCCGGACTTGCAGCTGCAGGAATCGTACATAAGACAAATACAACTAATTATGGTCAGTATGGTTTGAATTACCAGGCCTGGGAAACTCCCGGCATCCACATGGCATCCAGCAGTGCTGCAGGGGTTGCTCCGGCAGTGCTGGATTTTAAGAAATGGTACCACATTATCCTTACATATAATTCAGGAACAATAAAAATATATCTTAATGGGACCCTCCTCTCAACAGCCAGCTCTTCTGCGAATCTGACAGTCGATACAAATCCTTTGACGATTGGACTCGACTCTCCTGGCGGAAATGAATTTCTCAAAGGATTGCTTGATGACGTCAGAATCTATAACAGGGAACTTAATGAACCAGAAGTTAAAACACTGTATCATGAAAACGGCTATGCCCAGGTAACTGATATCGATGGTAATATATATGAAACAGTAAAGATCGGCACACAGGAGTGGATGAAAGAGAATCTAAAAACAACACATTATCAGAATGGAGATGCAATACCATATGTTACAGATGGTTCATGTTCTGGATGGTCATGCCTGTCCACAGGAGCTTTCTGTTACTATAATAATAATCCATCCACGTACAGAGATATATATGGTGCTCTTTATAATTGGTACGCAGTAGCAGATATACGTAACTTATGCCCAACTGATTGGCATATTCCTGACAGAAATGAATGGTCAACTCTTGTAACCTACTTAGGGGGAGTAACAGTATCAGGAGGAAAATTAAAAGAAACCGGAACATTACTATGGGCCTCTCCTAATACAGATGCCTCAAATGAATCTGGCTTCTCTGCTCGTCCTGGGGGTGGTAGAACCGATGCTGGAGCATTCGAAAACTTAACTTACGGAGGATTCTTTTATTCATCAGATTACATTTCTGGAAATTATGGTGAATATGTGATGTTCAATACAGGTGAGTTTTTTGAAGGTTCAAATGCACTTAAATCTGGACTTTCAGTACGTTGTCTTAAAAATGATTTAAATACAAGTCTTGTTGCATATTATCCTTTTAATGCAAATGCAAATGATGAAAGCGGTAATGGAAATAACGGGACTGTTCTGGAAGCATTACCAGTGGCCGACAGACATGGAAACACAAATTCAGCATACTATTTTGATGGAACAAACGATAATATTACCATCGCTGATGCACCATCACTTAGAGGTGGAGATAACTTCAGCATTTCAGTCTGGATAAAAACAATGTCAATATCTGGAAGTTTACAAATTATAGCCAAAGGGAACAATACTCAGCCTAATCATTGGGGTATTGCATACAGCGGTGATTTGAAAAGTATATATTTTCAGTTCAGAGACAATAATTCTACTTTTCCAGGTTGTGAAGTAAGTTATGCTAAGGATCTGGGTGACAACCGGTGGCATCATATCTCAGGTATTTTTGAAAACAAAATCCTTAAATTGTATGTTGATGGTATACTGCTTACCTCAAAGGATGCTAGCGGATTATCATATTCCTATAATAATACTGATCCGGTAACAATAGGATATCATAATCTGGCTTCATACTATTATTATTTCAATGGATCAATTGATGATGTAAGAATATATAACAGGGCACTGAGTGAAATTGAAGTCAAAGAACTATATAATAATGGCGGATGGCCTCCCTCAGTCACTGATTTCACTCCGAAATCTGCAATACCAGGTTCCTCTGTAACAATTAGTGGAAATAACTTTAATCCGGATCCTGCTGGTAATATTGTATATTTTGGTCCTGTAAAAGCAGAGGTGTTAAGTGCTTCATTTTCAGAATTAACAGTTAAAGTACCTGTGGGAGCAACTTTTGACCCGATAAAAATCCATGATTTAAGTACAAATCTTGCCTGTATTTCATCTTCTAAATTTATTCCCCTGCCATCAGTTTCATCTACTGAGATATCAGTTGAAGCGCCCGTTTCTGTACCTGTTCTTTCTCATTCATATGGTTCACTTTTACCTTCCTTCGCAGACCTGGATGGTGATGGAAAAACTGACATAATAGTAAATGATGGAAATACTAATTCAATTACAATAAAAAGAAATGTAAGTGATAAAGGAATTTTTCGTTTTGAAAATGCTCTGACACTTATATCAGAAGGGATTTATGCATACAGCTATATAACAGGAGATATAGACGGAGACTCAAAACCAGATATAATGGTAACAAAGGGATCCCAAAATTATATTACTATTTTCAGGAATGAGTCCACTCCTGGTAATCTTTCATTTTCTCTGCCTATTAAGATTACAGTAAATAACCTCCCTTTGAAGATAGGTCTTGGTGATTTCGACAAGGATGGTAAATCTGATTTAGTTATAGCATATTCATTTTTTCAGTTTATAACAATTCTTAGAAATATTAGCACTCCTGGATCAATTGCATTTGAAAGTGGAATTACAATCTCTACAGGTGCTCATTATTGCGGGCATGTGATAACATCTGATATAAATTCAGATGGGTTAATTGATATCATATGTTCAAGTAATTATAGTGGCTCTATTTTAATATTTAAAAACCTGTCATATAATGAAGGTGATTTTGTATTTGCAACGCCACATATATTATCATCTGTTCCCGCAATATGCGGACTGTATTCCGGCGATGTAGATGGAGATGGGAAAGAAGATTTACTTGGAGTTAGTAATACATCAAACAATTTTGCTGTCTTCCGTAATTTAACTTCATCAGGCAGTTTAAGTTTTGCAGCATCTGAGACATTCTCAACAGGAGCGTCTCCATGGGGATTAACAATGGGAGACCTTAATGGCGATTCCAAACCTGATATTGCAGTAGGATGTTATGCCGACAATGAACTATATTTATTTAAGAACTCCAGCAATATAGGATCTGTTGTTTTTGAGAATCCTAAAATCATTCAGTCAACCTATGCATCAATACCAGGCTTCTATGATATAGATAACGATAAAGCAATGGATATTGTGGGTTTAACAGTTATTGACGGGATTTCTGATATCTATATTTTTAGAAATAATATACAAGATGTACCTGCTTCCGGCCTGGTTGCATATTACCCCTTCAATGGTAATGCAAATGATGAAAGCTGGAATGGGAATAATGCAGCAGTTTCTGGATCAACCTTAACAAGCGACAGATTCGGTAATTCAGCCTCGTCATATTCCTTCGACGGAATAAATGATGGTATAAATTATGGAACACTGAATATACCTGTTAATAGTTTTTCTGCATCTTTATGGTTCAATCCTAAAGCTTTTGAGAGCTCAGATGAACTGCTGTATGATGCAAATGCAACAAACGGATTTAACATATTTCTTGAACCTGGAAATGAATTAAATTTCATGGTGATAGCATCTTCTTCATCAGCAAATAGAATTCGCTATAATCTTGGACAAAATGTATTGAATCAATGGATACATGTTGTTGCAGTAAGTGATAATGGAAATATAAAGCTATATATAAATGGTACACTTCAAGTATCTCAAGATGGTATTATCGGAGTGAATTCTACATCTGCATTGTTTTCTGGATATGATTACGTGGCAAACAATTATTATTTTAACGGTCATCTGGATGATATAAGATTATATAACAGATCTTTATCCGCAGATGAAGTATTGTCTCTATATCATGAGAACGGCTGGGGACTACAACCCACAATAACCTCATTCACACCTACATCAGGTACAATTGGTACTTTAGTAACCATAACCGGCACCAACTTCAGCCCAGTTCTTTCTGAAAATATTGTCTGGTTCGGCGCTGTCAGGGCAAATGTAACTGCATCGACAACAACACACCTTACAGTTACTGTTCCGGCCGGAGCAACATACCAGCCAATTTCAGTTACTGTTAATGGATTAACAGGGTGTTCCAGCAAACCATTTAATGTTACGTTTCCAAGCTCCCAGGTTATTGATGCTTCAGCGTTTGAGACAAAAATTGGCTTTGAAACAGGAATCCAGCCATTTTACAGTGCTTCTGGTGATGTTGATGGTGATGGAAAACCTGATCTGATAATTGCCAATTTTGGAGCAGGTACTATTTCTGTTTACAGAAACACAAGCACTTCAGGTACAATAGAATTATCTTCATTTTCGCCCAAAGTTGATTTCGTGACAGGAGGTAATCCAAGATGTATTGCTATCGGAGATATAGATGGAGATGGAAAAACTGATATTGCAGTATCAATTCAGAATTCTAATGTCATAGGTATATTCAGAAATATAAGTACCACAGGGTCTATTTCATCAGGCTCATTTTCACAAAGAGTTGAGATTTCATCAGGCAATTATCCGGCCAGTTTAGTTATTGGAGACATTGACCTGGATGGAAAAAATGACCTGATTGTAGCAAATTATAATAATAATACTGTTTCAGTTATTAAGAATATTGGTTCTCCTGGTTCTATTACAACAGCTTCATTTTCTCCAAAGGTTGACTTTCCAAGCGGAGCAAATCCATGGGGAGTTGTAACAGGTGATATAGACGGAGACTCGAAACCAGATATTGTAACTGCAAATAATACAGCCGGATCAGTATCAATTCTTAGAAATGTAAGTTCTCCTGGATCCTTTGGAGCTAACTCGTTCAGTACAAAGATCGACTTGGTTACCGGAAACACACCATACTATATTACTCTTGGTGATATTGACGGCGATGAGAGATCTGATCTGATTGTAACAAATTACAATAGCAACACTGTTACTGTTATAAGAAACATCAGTTCACCAGGTTCCCTGACCACTGGCTCATTCGCCGACAAAATTGACTTTACAACCGGGTCAAATCCATATAATGTAGGACTTAGTGATATTGACGGAGATGGTAAACCCGATATTACTGTTATTAATTCAGGTTCAAATTCAGTCGGAATATTTAAGAACACAAGCACTTCAGGATCAATTGATATAAGTTCTTTTGCCCCAAGAATTGATTTTAATATAGGGACTCCGGCAGGGGGATTGGTAGTCGGAGATATAGACGGAGATGGAAAGCCAGATATTGCAGCCCCAAACTATGGTTCCAATTTAGTATATGCTCTTAGAAATAACCTTCAATATCTGCCACCACCAGTCATAGGAATAGTAAATCAACCGACCTGCAGCTTAGCAACTGGTAATGTTACGCTTAACGGATTACCCTCGACCGGTACCTGGACTCTTACCAGGAATCCAGGAGGAGCAACAACGCAGGGAACCGGAACAAGTACAACAATTTCAGGTTTGACTGAAGGCACCTATTCATATACAGTTACAAACTCCCTGGGTGGCACATCAGCTTCTTCAGCCGATATTGTAATTAATGCCCAACCTCCAACTCCATCTGCTCCCACCATAGGTACAATCACCCAGCCTTCGTGTTCAGTTGCATCAGGAAGCGTCCAGTTAAGCGGTCTCCCGGCTTCAGGATCATGGACTCTCACCAGGTCGCCCGGAGCAGTGGTAACCAACGGTACAGGAACCACAACAGATATTTCAGGACTTGCCGAGGGAACATACACCTATACTGTAACTAATTCAGAAGGTTGTACCTCAACATCATCTTCAGACATCATAATAAGTCCATATCCGTCAACACCCGGCACCCCCGTTGTTGGCACCATTACTCAGCCAACATGTTCATCGGCAACAGGAAAAGTTGATATCTCAGGATTACCTGCTTCAGGCTCATGGACATTGACACAATCGCCGGGTGCAATCGAAACAACCGGATCTGGTACTGATGCTACAATAACATCACTGGTTGAAGGGACATATACATACACAGTAACAAACTCATCAGGATGCTCATCAGCAGCATCTTCCGAGATTGTTATCAACGCAGTGCCGTTAGCTACTTCCGCACCAACAGTCGGGGTTATCGTGCAACCAGACTGCAACTCAGTTACCGGAAGTGTAACACTTACAGGCCTCCCCTCTTCAGGCACATGGACAATCACCAGGTCACCAGGCGGAAATATATTCACCGGAACAGGAGAAAGCACTACTATAGAATCTCTACCGGCAGGTACATATTCATTTGCGGTAAATGGCTCGTCAGGTTGTATTTCAAATTCATCTTCTGATGTGACTATCAACGCCCAGCCCCCTACCCCATCAGCTCCTGTTGCAGGTATAATTACACAACCCAGTTGTACCCAGAGGACAGGCAGCGTAACACTGACAGGATTACCATCCTCCGGAACATGGACTCTTACCCGGACAGCAGATAACTCAACATTAAATGGTTCCGGTACCACAACAACCTTAACTGACCTGTCTGAAGGTTTACATAGCTATTCAGTAACAAACAGTAACGGCTGCGTTTCTGTATCATCAGCCGATATTGTTATAAATGTTCCTCCTGAAATACCTGCGATACCTGCTGCTGTGAACATTGTCCAGCCTACATGCCGATTAACTACCGGGAGCATCACCATTGGTAATCTTCCACCTTCGGGAGACTGGATACTGAATGCCGGTTCAGCAGGAACTTCTTCAGGCAACGGTACAAATACCACACTTTCAGGTCTTTCCCCCGGAACATATTCATTTACAGTAACAAATGCAGCAGGTTGTGTATCGTCAACCTTAAGCAATATTACAGTGGACCCGGTTCCAAAAGGATATATCCCTGTTATTGAAAAGAAATGGAACACCGTGCTCATATGTTATAATCTGAACAATGAGTTTACAACCTGGCAATGGTTCAGGGGAACAACACCGCTTACCGGCGAAACGGAAAAAGCCTTCTATTACTCAGGGGGTGTGCAGGGTTTCTACAGGGTACTTGCCACGGATAAGGATGGATGCCAGAATTATTCAAATTACATCGAGATACTCCAGGGAACTAAATCTGTTACTGTATATCCCAATCCATCAGATAATTATATTACATTAAGTATTGAGGATAACAGTCGTGGTAAATCACTTATCAGTCTGTTCAGTGAAACAGGACTAAAGGTTAAGGAGTACCATACTGAGAAGACCGGTGATAACCTGGATTATAGAATTCCGACAGATAACCTGGAGGAAGGCATTTATATTATAAGGATAATCATAAATCAGACAGAGACTTACCATAGCAGGTTCGTTATTGCGAGGTAAGTTGGATAGTAGTAATTAATTATTTCAATCAAAAAGGCACTCAAAAGGTAGCACAAAGTAACTCAAACGTAAATTTATATAACTAAGTTCTGGAATTTACAAAGAATTATTTTATAATTTTCCTTTCGCATGACTAAGTGAATTACTTTGGCGCCATTGTGGTAGATAAATGAAAAAAATATTACAAATATCAACTACGGTTTATCTGCTGGCTTTCACTATGCAGGTTTCTGCCCAGGTAACCGATATTGATGGCAATGTTTACCAGACAGTTACTATCGGAACACAGGTCTGGATGAAGGAGAACCTGAGGACTACGAAATTAAATGACGGAACAGCTATTCCCAATGTTACAGATAATACCGCATGGGCTGCATTGACCACTCCCGGTTACAGCTGGCATATTAATAATGGTTCAAACGAGAATACATATGGAGTTTTATATAACTGGTATACAGTTAATACTGGCAAGCTATGTCCGACCGGATGGCATGTTCCCAGTGATGCAGAATGGACAACATTATCAAATTTCGTTGGGGGTGATAATGTATCAGGCGGCAAACTGAAAGAAACCGGTATAGTTCACTGGAATGACCCTAATACAGGTGCTACAGATGAGGTAAGTTTCTCTGCGGTCGGAGGTGGACTAAGAGACGGTAACGGATTGTATGTTGATTTTAAGAATAATGGCTTCTGGTGGACATCAAATGAGGCTTCTGTACAATTTGGCATTCACCGTGAAATGTACAATACAAACACCAGGACTGACAGGGTTGATAGTTTTGATAAAAAAAGTGGATTCTCAGTCCGTTGTATTAAAAATAACATTTCAGATGGACTGGTAGCTTATTACCCTTTCAACGGCAATGCTAATGATGAAAGCGGGAATGGAAACAATGGAACAGTAAATGGCCCAATATTGGCAACAGACAGATTTGGGAGTGCTAATTCAGCCTATAGTTTTGATGGGATAAACGATTATATTTCCTCTGCATATTCCAAGGCACAAGGGCAAAACTTCACTATAAATGTATGGGCAAAAGGTATAGGCATAATGACCTGCTCCAAAACTGAAACATACGAGAGCTATTTTTCCTATGGACATCTTTTAACACCTAGCTTTTATCAAGTATACCATTTAGGTATATATGGTGATCCTGTATCTGACTTTGCTTCAGAAGTTACAGGATATGGTGATTTGAGTCAAAAATTTGCTATGTTCACTGTAATTGGCTCTAGTACAGGGCAAAATTCGTATAAAGCACAACTATATCTCGATGGAAGATTCATTGCTGAAAAGGAGATTGCATATAAAGTACCTGGATGGCAGTTTATGGAATTTGGAAGAACGGTTGTTGAAAACAATGGGTACTATGACGGAATAATTGATGATATCAGGATTTATAACCGAATATTATCAAATACTGAAATTTACAATTTATATCATGAAAATGGTTATGCCAATCCACCAATTTTAACATCATTTTCACCAACCTACGGACCAACTGGTACTTCGGTAACAATAACCGGCACCAGCTTCAGCAACGTTACTTCTGAGAATATCGTTTGGTTCGGTGCTGCAAAAGCAACAGTTACTGCAGCCACATCAACGCAATTAACTGTAACTGTACCACCGGGATCAACATATAAACCCATTTCAGTTACTGTTAACGGATTAACAGCATATTCTTCAAAACCTTTTAATGTTACATTTCCCAGTGCCCAGGCTCTTGATGCCTCTTCTTTCGCCAACAAAGCTGATCTTACTACAGGCAACACCCCTACCTTCGTGGCAATAGGTGACATTGATTCAGACGGAAAACCTGATTTAGCTGTGACTAACCAGAACAGCAATACAATATCTGTATTCAGGAATATCAGTACATCCGGCTTATTAACAACCGGTTCATTTGCAGCTAAGGTCGATTTCGCTACAGCTGCAAATCCTGTCGGTATTGATATCGGAGATATTGACAGTGACGGCAAACCGGATATTGTTGTAACAAACAATGGTGCTTCATCTGTCTCCGTTTTCCAGAACCAGAGTACATCCGGTTCAATCTCGCTTGCCGCAAGAATTGACCTGACAACTGGAGGAAATCCAACCGGGGTTGCAGTAAGGGATTTTGACCTTGACGGGATAAATGATATTGCAGTTGTGAATAACAGCGGTAGCAGCGTTTCGATTATCAGGAATATATCGCAACCCGGCCCACTTGTTCCGGCTTCATTTCTTACAAAAGTAGATTTTCCTGTCGGGGCAGGACCAATACTGCCGGCTGTCAGCGATTATGACGGTGATGGCAAACCCGATATTGCTGTTACAAACTACACATCAAACACCATATCAATTCTTAAAAACACAAGTACTCCGGGAATTATAGATGCCTCTTCTTTTGCTACAAAAGTTGACCTTACTACCGGAACAGGTCCCTATGCCATTGCTGCAGGTGACATAGACTCCGACGGTAAAACTGATATCGTGGTAGCCAATTATAATGTTAATACAGTTTCTGTTTTTCGGAATGTAAGTACATCAGGATCTATTACTTCTGGTTCATTCGAAGCAAAAGTGGATTTCCCGGCAACTAGAGTTGAATTTATCTCAATTGGCGACATTGACGGTGACGGAAAACCTGACCTGGTTGTTCCAAATTACAATGGAGCATTAGTTGCCGTGCTGAAAAACAATTCTGTCTCCGGCACTATCAATTCCTCATCCTTTGCGGCGAAAGTTGAATTTACAACTGGAACAGCTCCGTGGGGTGCTGGTATTTGTGATCTTGACGGTGATGGGAAACCTGATATTGTGGTTGCAAATGCACAGAGCACATCACTCTCACTTTTCAGAAACACAATTGCCGATACACCTCCTGTAACTGCACCTGTAATCGGAACAATAACTCATCCCACATGCGCCGTTGCCACCGGAAGCGTTACTCTTAGCGGATTACCATCATCAGGTACATGGACACTTACCAGATCTCCAGGCAATACCACAACCCAGGGAACCGGAACAACAACAACTATCTCAGGTCTTGCTTCAGGAACATATTCCTATACCGTTACAGATACCTACGGAGGTATCTCGGCTGCATCATCAAGTATAGTAATTAATACACAACCATCAACACCTGCAGCACCTGTTGCTGGAATAATTACCCAGCCAACCTGTACCACCCCAGCAGGAAGTGTTGATATTGGAGGACTTCCTTCATCAGGGACATGGACACTGACAATTACACCAGGAAGCAGCACGACAGGCACCGGAACAAATGCACCGGTTCAAGGGCTGGCACCTGGAACCTATTCATTTTCTGTTACAAACGCTGATGGTTGCACATCACTGCCATTGTCAGGCATTGTTATACAGCCGGTACCTGTGGGCAATATTCCTGTTATCGGATTAAAATGGAACTCAGTGCTTGTCTGTTATAATCTAAACAAAGTTTTCTCTTCATGGGTATGGTACAAGGATAACAATCCGCTTGCCACAACCGGCAAATCATTCTACAATACAGACAACAGCCCTGGCATGTATAAGGTTCAGACAACAGATAAAGACGGATGCAGGAACTTTTCAAATATTATACAGGTATCTGCAGGCGCCAGGTCTTTTACCGCATATCCAAATCCGGCAGGTGATAATATCACACTCAGCCTGACAGATGAAAGCAGAGGGAAAGCTTCTGCTGTAATTTATGATAATTCAGGAATAAAGGTTATGGAACTGGTATATAATAAGACAGAAGATGATCTTCTGGAAGAAATACATGTTAACCAACTTGGTAATGGTGCTTATACTATAAGGTTAACTATAAACTCCAGGAATGAATATTTCACAAGAATAGTTATTAGCAGATAGAATATGGACAAGCTGAAGTTATATACAAAAACTGCCGCAGGAGTAATTTTAATCCTCACTATATTCCTGAATGATGCATTTACACAGGGAATAGACATATATTCCGGTGCCGGCAGGGGATTCTTCATGGGTTTGAATTTCAGTCTGCCAAAGACTACAATAAAAAATGCCGGAGAAGGAGCCCTTGCCTCCTCCGCAAGCTCGGCTGATATTACAATAAATGCAGTTCTGGAAACAGGCTATTCTTTCTCGAAATTTATCGGGATCTCAACGGGTATAGGATTCAAAGCTTTCTCAAGTGCAGCAAAATTAAGCTCCTATAGCATAAATTATGACACAATTGATTCTGAATCTGATAATTATAAAAGGCTCATAACAGGTTCGGGGATCGAAGAACAACAGAAAGCATCTTACCTTGCCATTCCCCTTGCCGTAAATCTTAAAATACCCTTTACTGAATCATTTGGATTAACAATGCAGTCAGGAGTTGATTTTCTCTTCAGAATGAATTCAAGCTTCACCAGCACAGGTTTGTTCACCTATGAAGGATACTACCCAAAATACAATGTTACCATCTCCGATGTTGATTTTGAAGGTTTCAAATCTGACTACACCAACAAAATTAACGGTGAACCGGATCTGAAGGCAATGATCCCCGATTTCTTTGCTTCAGGTGGCTTGTATCTGATGATTAATAAGAAGTTACAGCTTACAGCAGGTATGACTTACAGTAAAACACTGTCTGACATTGACGGATATGAAACTCCGGCTACATTCAAACTAAGCACGATGCCTGATCATCTTAATTCACTGATGTCTGGCAGCAGCAGAGTAACTGCGCAGTCTTTTGGAGTAAGCGTTGGAGTAAGATATTACCTTAAATAGTCATGCGGTCGTGCGGTCTTTCTCTGTGATTCTCAGTGCTCTCCGTGTCTCCGTGGTTAATAAGATGGTGCGGGGTGCAGAGTGTGAGGAAGGGTACATCAAGTTTCATTCTCTCCTTTGACATATCCAAAGTTGGCAAGGATGCCACCATCAACGTACAGGATATGCCCGTTAACGAAGTCACTTGCCTTCGATGACAGGAAGACAGCAGCATTGGCCACATCCTCAGGAGTTCCCCACTTCCCTGCCGGCGTTCTCGACATCACAAGGTCATTGAACGGATTGCCTTTTTCCCTTAACGGACCTGTCATCTCAGTTGCAATATACCCGGGTCCGATTCCATTAACCTGGATATTATATTTTGCCCACTCCACACACATATTCTTTGTAAGCATCTTAAGCCCGCCTTTGGCAGAAGCATAGGCAGATACATTCATACGCCCGTATTCGCTCATCATTGAACATATGTTTATTATCTTTCCGCACCTGTTCTCGATCATATGCGGAACCACTCTCTTTGCCATAATTACAGGCGCTATGAGGTCAATATCAATGATTTCCCTATAATCACTTACAGGCATATCGAGTATCTGCTTCCTTTTTATTACACCGGCATTATTCACAAGGATGTCAACTGCACCGACATTTTTTTCAATATCTGAAATTCCCAGGTCAACATCTTTTTCATCAGCTACATTGAAATTAGCAGTATAGACTTCGAGTCCCTCATCCCTGAATTTATCAGAACACGCTCTGAGTTTCTCTTCGTTTCTACCATTCACACAAACCTTTGCACCGGCCCTTGCAAGAGCCATTCCAATTGCAAGACCGATTCCCTGTGTGCCACCTGTTACAAGGGCAACTTTTCCTGCTAAATCAAATAATTCTTCCATAATACAATCGCTATTCTCTGTGCAACTCTGTGCTTCTCAGTGTCTCTCTGTGTAACAAAAAAAGAGCTGACACAGAGGTTCACAGAGGTTTCACAGAGGGACACAGAGTAAGATTTATTTCAAAGTATCCGGATGCCTCACATCCATATCACCATAATCAAGGTTCTCACCTGCCATACCCCAGATGAAAGTATAGTTAGATGTGCCCGCCGCACTATGTATGCTCCATGACGGAGAAAGAACTGCTTCCTCATTCTTCATCCATATATGCCGCGTTTCATCAGGTTCACCCATAAAATGACATACAGCCTGTTTCTCGGGAACCTCAAAATAAAAGTATGCTTCCATTCTCCTGTTATGAGTATGTACAGGCATCGTATTCCAGACACTGCCAGGCTTCAGTTCCGTCATTCCCATCTGAAGCTGACAGGTTTGCAGGACACTGTTTACCAGCAATTTATTTACAGCTCTATGGTTTGATCCTTCAAGATTCCCAAGGACAACAGTCTCACCATCAGCTTTGGTTATCTTCCTCGATGGATATGTATGGTGTGCCGGGGCAGAATTAAAATAGAGTTTCGCCGGTTTTTCCGGATCAACCGATTTAAAAAACACATCCATGGTTCCCTTCCCCAGGTAAAGTGACTCTTTATAATCAAGCTGATAAACTGACCCGCCTGCATTTATTTCTGCAGCACCACCAATGTTGATAATTCCAATCTCCCGTCTGTCAAGAAAACCTTTTGCTTTCAGCTCATCCACCGGCTCAAGAATAAGCTGCTGTTTAACAGGCATGGCTGCGCCTACAATCAGCCTGTCGTACATTGAATAGACCAGGTTGATCTCCTCTTTTATAAATAATCCCTCAATAAGAAAAGCTTTTCTGAGCTCTTCTGTATTGTATTTTCGCACATCATCAGGGTGTGCTGCATGTCTTAAATCACTCTTCATGGTTTCTGAATTGATCTTTTATTACAAACTTATTATATATTTCTTGATACTGTGAAGCGTTATTCATATTTTCGTTACAATTAAAAGTAAAACAAAGCTTAATTGCAGTATAGAATGAAACCATTTATTAATGAAAGATTTCTGCTTACAAATAAGACAGCAGAAAGGCTGTATCATTATTACGCTGACAATAAACCCATTATAGACTTTCATTGTCATCTCTCACCTGCAATGATAGCTGATGACCGCAGGTTTGAAAACCTTACCCAGGCCTGGCTTGAGGGTGATCATTATAAGTGGCGTGCCATGAGAATAAACGGGATAGATGAGTCGTTTTGTACAGGCACGGCAACTGATCAGGAGAAATTTGCTAAATGGGCTGAGACCGTCCCTGCCACAATAGGCAATCCTTTGTACCACTGGACACACCTGGAGCTGGCCAGGTACTTCAATATTTTTGATCTTTTGTCTCCGGCCTCAGCAGAAAAAATATATAAAGAGACATCAGCTATGCTGGGGACAGGAGACTTTTCAATCAGGTCACTGTTAAAAAAAATGAAGGCAGAGGTAATCTGTACAACAGATGATCCTACCGACAACCTGGAATATCACATAAAGCTGAAAAGTTCCTTTGAGATTAAAATCCTGCCTACATGGCGACCTGATAATGTGATTAAGATTGAGGATCCTGCAACTTTCAATACATACCTGAAAAAACTTGAAGCATCAGCTGATATTGCAATAAACAGTTTTGAAAGACTTATTGAGGCCCTCGACAAGCGTCACGCATTTTTTCATGAGACCGGAGGCAGACTATCAGACCATGGACTTGACAGGTTTTATTTTGCAGAATATACGTCAGGAGATATAGAAAAAATATTTTCAATATTATTAACAGGAAAGACAATTACGGCAGAAGATGCTGAAAAATATAAAACAGCCGTAATGGCTGAGCTTTGCAGGATGAACCACAAAAGGGGATGGACACAGCAGTTTCATATAGGAGCAATCAGGAATAACAATGAAAGGATGTTCCGGAGAATGGGCCCAGATACGGGCTGGGATTCAATCGGTTCTTCCCAGGATGCCAGTAAAATATCAAAATTCCTGAGTTCTCTTGATTCATCAGATCAGCTGGCAAGGACAATTTTATACAATCTCAATCCTGCTGATAATGAGATGATGATAACCATGGCAGGAAACTTCAATGACGGAACAATACCCGGGAAAGTACAATATGGAGCTGCCTGGTGGTTCCTCGATCAGAAAAATGCGATGGAGAAACATCTCAGGGATCTTGCATCACTGGGCTTGCTTGGCAGATTTGCAGGAATGGTCACTGACTCACGTAGCTTCCTCTCCTACCCTCGCCACGAATATTTCAGAAGACTTGTTTGCAACTATATCGGTGATGAGGTTGAAAAAGGCCTTATACCTGATGAAGAGGAGTTGCTGAAACCATTGATTGAAGGTATTTGTTATAATAATGCTAAAGAGTTCTTTGGATTTTAACCGGGTTTTACCACAGAGTTGCACAGAGTATCACGGAGTTACACACGGAGTATTCTAACAGTGTAACACCGTGCAAACTCCACGTCACTCAGTGTTAAAAAAAAATAAAAATATGAACGAAATTAATCTGAAAGATAAGGTAGCTATAATTACAGGAGGAGCCGGTGTAATCTGCTCTGTAATGGCAAAATCACTTGCTGCAGCCGGTGTAAAAACTGTAATTCTTGACCTTAACATCGAATCTGCCAGGGCAGTTGCAGCTGAAATAGAAAAGGAATTCAAGACCCCTTCAATTGGTTTGTCAGCGAGTGTGCTCGATAAAGCTTCACTTGAAATGGCTTTAAAGGAGATCATGGAAAAATTCGGTACCGTTGATATACTCGTAAATGGTGCCGGGGGAAACTCTCCTGCTGCGACAACAAAGGTTGAAAAAATGGAAGGCACTGAAAATGAGAATCCTGAAGATACTTTCTTTGGTATGAAGGAAGAAGGTTTCGATAAGGTATTTGATCTCAATTTCAAAGGGACTCTGCTTCCTACAATGGTCTTTGCAGCGGAAATGGTAAGGAAGAGATCAGGAGTAATAATCAATATTTCATCAATGAACTCCTACCGGCCGCTAACGAAAATCGCTGCCTATTCTGCCGCCAAAGCTGCTGTTAACAATTTCACACAGTGGCTTGCTGTTCATTTTTCAAAAACAGGTGTGAGGGTGAATGCCATAGCCCCGGGATTCCTGCTTACAAACCAGAACAGATTTCTTCTCATAGATGAGGCAACAGGAAATATGACACCAAGAGGCAAGAAGATCATAAATGGAACCCCGATGGAGAGATACTGTGTACCAGAAGAACTTACAGGAACGCTGATATATCTCGCCTCAGACCTTTCACAATTTGTTACAGGTGTGGTGATCCCGGTTGATGGGGGGTTCAGTGCGTATAGTGGTGTTTAGGAGCTGGGCGCCATCCTCTGT
The DNA here is from genome assembly GCA_964387565.1 of uncultured Rikenellaceae bacterium. Lineage (GTDB taxonomy): Bacteria > Bacteroidota > Bacteroidia > Bacteroidales > VadinHA17 > LD21. Next base: position 19,033 of record CAYLYN010000012.1, read on the forward strand.
GAAACTCTGTGCCAACTTTGTGATCTCTGTGTAAGTTCTTAACTTGTTCTTACACAAAGGTACACAGAGTCCCGTCCCGATAGCTATCGGGAGCTATCGGGATCACAGATTTACACAGAGAAAAATACGGTAATAGCTTTGACTTTTTCTACAAGCTCTGGCGACGCGATGCGGAGGTGGTGTGGTTGATTTAAATTACCATTAAAGGGTACTGTCTGCAGATATAATACAAGAATGCAAGTTGCAGACATGACTTAATACATGTTAGCAAAGAATTCATGAAATTTTGATTAAAAAATAAATCTTTGTTAAGGGAGCTTGAATTTTTGAAAAGTCAGACAAGAAAATATTTGAAAAATGAAATGAATATAGTGGATATACAAATCAACCACCCCGGCCGCAAACTTACTTTTCAATGCAATGACTATATTTGCATAGCGGCCACCCCTCCTTCAAAAGGAGGGGAAACTTATTCCATTATATTCTGCAATAAGATATTCTCAGGCTGATAGTTATGGGACAGGGGGATGTAAACTTGAACAGTAACAGAAAGAGTTAAAAAATATAATTGATATTCATATGATCTATTTCCAATCCGGCTCAGAAACCACAGATCTTTCTGTCAGTGACTTAAAGACTGCTATTTCATCTGCCCTTGCAAAGCTGGGTGAGAAGAAAAAGGTTCTTGCTGTTCCTCCCGACTTTACAAGATTTCATTCCAGAGCCGGAGATATAACAACAATAATCTACGATTATTATAAAGATAACCTGAAAGATATTCTACCGGCACTTGGCACTCACGCAAAAATGTCTGATAAGGAACTGGGAGTGATGTTCAAAGGGATTCCGGGGGAACTTTTCCGGATCCATAACTGGAGAAATGATGTTGTAACAATTGGCATATTGCCTGGCAGTTATATCTCTGAGATCACTAACGGAGCGCTTAACTATGACTGGCCGGCACAGCTCAATAAACTGGTCTTTTACGGAGGGCATGATCTTATTCTGTCGATAGGGCAGGTTGTACCTCATGAGGTTATTGGCATGGCTAACTACAACAAGAATCTGCTTGTCGGTACCGGAGGGCCTGAAGGGATAAATAAGAGTCACTTCGTGGGTGCAGTATATGGAATGGAAAAAATAATGGGCAAGGCTGATAATCCGGTTCGCAGGCTTCTTAATAAGGCTGCGTCAGAGTTTATGAATCATCTTCCTGTAGTTTACATACAGACTGTAATCGGACGCAATCAGGATGGGAGACTCGTAATCAGGGGGCTGTTCATTGGAGATGATGATGAAGTTTTCAAACTGGCATCCGATCTTTCCATTAAGGTAAACTTCAACACACTCGAAAAACCACTTAAAAAGGTTATTGTATTTCTCGATCCGGATGAGTTTAAGAGTACATGGCTTGGTAATAAAAGTGTCTACCGGACCCGCATGGCAATGGCTGACAGAGGAGAGCTGGTCGTTCTCGCTCCCGGTCTTAAAGAGTTTGGTGAAGACAGAGAAATAGACAGGCTTATAAGGAAATATGGTTATAAAGGGACACCTGCAACACTCAGTGCAGTAAATGAAAATGAAGAACTGAAGAAAAACCTGAGTGCAGCTGCACATCTGATCCACGGTAGCTCTGAAGGGCGATTTAATATCACTTATTGCCCAGGTAAGCTTTCAAAGGATGAAATAGAATCGGTAAATTTCAGATATGCAGATCTTACAGGAATGTTGAAAAAATATGATCCTGCTAAACTGACCGATGGTTTTAACATAATGGCTGACGGGGAAGAAATTTTTTACATCTCAAATCCTGCGGTAGGTCTTTGGGCAGCAAAGGAAAGAATCTAGGTTGAGGTTGAGGTTGAGGTTGAGGTTGAGGTTGAGGTTGAGGTTGAGGTTGAGGTGAAGGGATAGAGGTTAAGAAAGTTCAAGGTTTAAAATTCTTATACCATCGAAACTTCAAGACCACATTACCGTAGAACAAGAAGACAAAGTGTAATACAACAATCAGACATTCAGACATACAGACAAGTAAAATGATAAACTGGGGAATAATAGGTTGCGGAAATGTGACTGAAGTGAAAAGCGGGCCTGCGTTTAACAAGGTCGGCGGATCAAGGCTCTTAGCAGTAATGCGCAGGAACAGGGCCCTTGCAGAGGATTATGCAAAACGTCATAATGTACCAAGAGTATATGACAAAGCCTCAGAACTTATTAATGATAATGAAATAGATGCAGTGTATATTGCCACACCTCCTGGCAGCCATGCAGTATATGCAATAGAGACACTGAAAGCCGGCAAACCTGTCTATATTGAAAAACCCATGGCACTTAACCATGACGAATGCCAAAAGATTAATGAGGCAGCAGCAAAATATGGTTTACCGGTATTTGTGGCTTATTACAGGCGTGCCCTGCCAGGATTCCTGAAAGTGAAGGAATTAATTGAAAACGGGACTATCGGTAAGGTGCTTTTCTTTCAGTTGCAGCTCTTCAAGCCTGCTACAGAAGACGAAAAAGCAGGCAGGTTATCATGGAGAGTTGATCCTGCTCTGTCAGGCGGAGGTCATTTCTTTGACCTTGCCAGTCATCAGCTTGACTATTTTGATTACCTTTTCGGTCCTGTTAACAAGCTTAGATCTGTTGTCAAAAATTACGGAGGTCTTTACAGGGCCGAGGATTTTGTAACAGCCGAACTTGAATATAATAATAATATAACAGGGATTGGCATTTGGAGCTTCACTGCTCCGCGGGAAAGCTACAGGGACACCATTGAAATAACGGGAGAAAAAGGATCAATAAGATTTTCAACATTCAGCTTCGAAAATATTATTTTAACAACTTCGGAAGGCACAACAGAAATGATTAACGAAAGACCTGAACACGTTCAGTTTAACCTGATTGATAAAATTGTAAGAGCCCTGGAAGGCAAAGGAGTATCACCGAGCACGGGAATCTCTGCAGCCAGAACAAGCCGGGTAATGGATGAGATTGTGGCAGAATATTATGGAAAGAAGGTGTGAGGTGTGAGGTGTGAGGTGTGAGGTGTGAGGCTTGAGGCGTGGGTCGCAGGGCGCAGGGCGCAGGGCTTGGAGCTTGTTATATGGATGTAAGGAAAAAAGTAACAACATAGATTAGTAAAAATTTAACATCATAAATATTAAGTATGGAAAAAAAGTCAGACATCGGATTAATAGGACTGGCAGTCATGGGTGAGAATCTTGTTCTGAATATGGAGAGCAAAGGATTTCATGTGTCAGTTTACAACAGGACTGTACAAAAAGTTGATGATTTTATGGCTGGAAGGGCCAGGGGTAAAAATATTACCGGAACACATTCTATTGAGGAATTAATAAGTTCCCTGAAGTCGCCAAGGAAAATTATGATAATGGTAAAGGCCGGGAAAGCTGTTGATGATACGATAGAAACTCTCATTCCCCATCTCTCTCCGGGCGACATTATCATTGACGGAGGGAACACACATTTCCCCGATACCAACAGGCGTACGGCTTATGTTGAGAGTAAGGGCTTATTATATATCGGTACGGGTGTATCGGGTGGAGAGGAAGGTGCACTTCTCGGACCCTCTATTATGCCCGGAGGATCCAAAAAAGCCTGGCCATATGTCAAACCTATATTCCAGTCCATTGCAGCAAAAGTTGACGACGGAACCCCTTGTTGCGACTGGGTTGGTGAAAACGGAGCAGGACATTTTGTTAAAATGGTCCACAACGGAATTGAATACGGTGATATGCAGCTGATAACAGAAGCATACCAGATTATGAGAGACCTGCTTAAAATGAGTGCCGATGAGATGCACCTTGTATTTAAGGAGTGGAATGAGGGAGAACTTGACAGCTACCTTATAGAAATTACAAGGGATATACTGGCATTCAAGGATACAGACGGAAAACCTCTAGTTGATAAAATACTTGATACAGCAGGACAGAAAGGGACAGGTAAGTGGACTGGCGTGGCTGCACTTGACCTTGGCATTCCACTTACCCTGATAGGTGAAGCTGTATTTTCAAGGTGTCTTTCTGCCATTAAGGAAGAAAGGGTGAAAGCTTCAAAGATTCTAAAGGGGCCGCAAACAATTTTCTCAGGTGAAAAGTCATCATTCCTCAATGACCTTAAAGACGCAGTTTATGCATCGAAGATAGTCTCTTATGCACAGGGCTATTCACTTATGAAAGCAGCAGCAGAAGAATATAAATGGGATCTGAATTACGGTGGCATTGCCCTGATGTGGAGGGGTGGATGCATAATAAGATCCGCTTTCCTCGGCAAGATCAAAGAAGCATTCGACAAGAATCATGATATTCCCAATCTGCTTCTTAATCCTTTCTTCCAGGATAAAGTAGAAAGATCACAGAATGGATGGAGAAATGTTGTTGCAACAGCAATTGTTAATGGTATACCTGTACCTGCAATATCATCAGCATTAGGATATTTCGACGGCTATCGCTGTGAAAGATTACCGGCAAATCTGCTGCAGGCACAACGCGATTATTTTGGGGCACATACCTATGAAAGGACAGACAGACCCAGGGGCGAATTCTTCCACACCAACTGGACAGGAAGAGGAGGAACAACAGCATCATCAACATATAATGTATAATATAAAAGGCGGAAGGCAGAAGGCTAAAGGTTAAAGGGTAAAAAATGAGCAAAAGAGTTTAATAAATTTCATATAAATAATATGTCAGATACTATTAAAATCGGAAACTACAGATGGACAATATGTGCGTTAATATTCTTCGCCACAACAATTAACTATCTCGACAGGCAGGTCATTGGAATACTGAAACCGCTGCTGGAATCAGACCTTGGTATAGGTGAAAAAGCATATTCACAGATCATTATGGCTTTTCAGCTTTCCTATGCATTTGGAATGGTGGTAGCAGGCAGACTGATTGATAAATTCGGTACAAAGATCGGATACGGTGTGTCAGTTATCCTGTGGAGTATTGCAGCAATGGGGCATGCACTGGCAAAAGGAACAATCAGCTTTGGATTCTGGAGGGCATTCCTTGGAATCAGTGAGGCCGGCAACTTCCCTGCTGCAATAAAAGCTGTCGCAGAATGGTTTCCGAAAAGGGAAAGAGCTCTTGCGACCGGTATATTCAACTCAGGTACCAATGTCGGAGCTATCGTTGCTCCTATTGCAGTTCCTGCAATTGTTATAGCATTAGGCTGGCAGGCCGCATTTATTATAACAGGTGCTATTGGATTTATCTGGCTGATATTCTGGTTTATCCTGTACGAAATTCCTGAGAGAAAAAGAAAACTGTCAGCAGCAGAACTGGATTATATAAATAGTGACAGTGATGAAAAAGCGGCAGCACAGGAACCTGTCAAATGGAGTCAGCTCCTTAAGTACAGGCAAACATGGCTCTTCTTCATAGGGAAAGGACTAACAGATCCCATATGGTGGTTCTACCTTTTCTGGATTCCTGGCTGGCTGGCACAGGTAAGAGGTACCGGACTCGATATTAAAAATTTTGGTCTCCCTCTCGCATTCATTTATACCGCCACAACCGTCGGCAGTATTGGCGGAGGGTGGCTCTCATCGTTCATGATAAAAAAAGGCATGACTCCCTTTAAAGCAAGACAGATATCTATGCTGATATTTGCATTGCTTGTTGTCCCCATTGTTTTCGCTTCTTCATCTTCAATAAGTACATGGGGGGCCGTACTCCTGATTGCTCTTGCTGCTTCGTCACACCAGGCCTGGTCAGCCAATATCTTTACAACAGTCTCTGATGCTTTTCCTAAAAGGGCAGTTAGTTCTGTCACCGGAATAGGAGGAATGGCAGGTGCACTTGGAGGGGCATTCATCTCCTATATAGCAGGAGCGATACTTGAGCACTACAAAGATCTGGGGCATATTGAAACGGGATATGTGATTATGTTTGCCATAGCAGCCAGCATGTATCTTATTGCATGGACAGTAATGGCAGTATTCGCTCCCAAAAACAAATTAGTGGTACTGGAAAGCGGCAACTGAGTTTCCAAAAGAATTAATAAACATGAAGACTCTCGGGAAATATTCAATAGGAATGGGTGACAGGTTTGGTCACCAGGGAAGCGCCCAGCTAAAGGCAATTATCGAAGCAGCTGATAAAGGAATTGAAATTACACCTGTCTGGAACAAATCGAACAGGGAACACTCTATTATTGGCACCAGTCCGGCCGATGTCAGAATTGAAGCTGATTCTGTTATAAAGAAGGCAGGTTTCAAAAAGCCCTATTTCGTAGATGCCGATCATATTAATCTGGATACAGTCGACAGGTTTATTGAAAGTTCCGATTTTTTTACAATTGATGTTGCATCATATATTGGTAAGGCAGCAGATAAAGACGAAATAGATGAGTTTCTTTCAGGTGTAACCAAATATACAGGCAGGCTGTCAATACCCGGGACCAGCCTCTCCTTTAAGACTCCTCTGCCGCTTATAAGAAAAATTGCAGAAAAATATCTTTTTGCCGCTATAAAAGCATGGGATATCTACAGGAAAATTGAGAAGGTTAAGGGTCGTGGGAATTTTGTTACAGAAGTATCGATGGACGAAGTTGCACAGCCACAAACACCGGTTGAGTTATTTTTCATACTTAAGATGCTCGCACTTGAAGATATCCCTCTCCAGACTATAGCACCAAAATTTTCAGGTAGGTTCAACAAAGGAGTTGATTATGTTGGTGATACAGAGAAATTCAGTACTGAGTTCGAAGCAGATCTGCTGATAATTGATTATGCCATTCATGAATTTGGATTGCCGGGAAATCTTAAAATGAGTATTCATTCAGGTTCTGATAAGTTTAAAATATACCCTGTTATCGGCTCTCTTATAAGAAAATACGACAGGGGGATTCATCTGAAAACTGCCGGAACAACATGGCTTGAAGAGATAATAGGTCTTGCGGAATCAGGGGGTCAGGGGCTTGTTTTTGCCAAAGATATATATATAAAATCTCTTGGTAAAATAAGTGAGCTTACCTCACCATATGCAGATGTAATAGATATAAAAATATCCTCCCTCCCATCTGAAAATAAAGTTGCCGGATGGAGTGCTTCTGAATTTGCTGATGCTCTCAGGCATAACCCCGATAACAAAAAATACAATTCGAATATGAGGCAGCTGCTGCATGTGGCCTATAAACTTGCTGCAGAAAGGATGGATGAATTTTACACCCTCCTAGATGCAAACGAAGAAATCATCTCCAAATGTGTTTATGAAAATATTTACGACAGACACATTAAAAGGTTATTTGATATTTCCTGATTTTTTAACACGGAGTGACACGGAGTTTAACACAGAGTTTCACTGTTCTTACTCCTTGTAAAACTCCGTGAACCTCAGTGCAACTCCGTGGTAAAACTTTCTATTTGTAAATTCAATTTTTTTGTTTTATGAAAAGGAATCTTCCTGTTTTTATATTATTTCTGCTACTAACAAGATGCTCCCCGGAAAAACATACCAGCGATTACATATCTTTCAGTGGTGTTTATCCCCACCTCGCAAGATACAACAACGAAGGTGAATGCGGTACCGGAGCTGTAGTTCCCTGGGCAGGGAAACTCTGGGTTGTGACTTATGGGCCCCATTTTCCATATGGTTCATCCGATAAACTCTATCAAATAGATGAAAACCTGAATCAGGAAATATTTGAAAGGAGTATTGGAGGCACACCTGCCAACAGGATGATACACAGTGAAAGCAATCAGCTTTTTATTGGTCCCTATGCTATTGACGGAAAAGGAAAAATCAGAGTCATTCCGTATGAAATTATGCCTGGCCGGCATACCGGTAATGCCCGTCATCTAACAGATCCTGCCGGAAAAATATATTACGCAACAATGGAGGAGGGATTCTATGAGGTAGACGTGAATACATTGAATGTTACAACTCTTTTCGAAGATGCCAACGTAAAGAAACCTGAAAGCAGTGATATAGCGGGCGAAGGAGTAGTAGCGTTCACGCACGACGAAGGATCTCTCCTGCCAGGGGCGCATGGAAAAGGATTTTATTCCGGCCAGGGAGTTGTTGTTTATGCAAATAATGGTGAAGCTTCAGAGGAGGCACTTAAAAGATTTGATATAGAATCAGGCTCATTATGTGAGTGGAACGGGAATGAATGGAAGCTGATCCGCCGTAATCAGTTTGTTGAGGTCACAGGTCCCGGTGGCATCTACGGAAATAAAAATTCTGAGACTGATCCCATATGGGTAACCGGATTTGACCACAAGTCGATTATTATTGGTGTACGTGACAATGCAAAATGGAGCTTTTACCGTCTGCCGAAAGCCAGCCACAGCTATGATGGTGCACACGGATGGAATACTGAATGGCCCAGGATCCGCGATATTGGTCCGGATGGAGATCCTGATTATCTGATGACAATGCATGGAATGTTCTGGCGATTTCCTGCGAGTTTCTCATCATTCAGCAGCAAAGGTATAAGGCCACGCTCAGCTTATCTTAAAGTAATCGGTGACTTTACTTTGTGGAATGGCAGGCTGGTTTTCGGATGCGACGACTCAGCCCAGAAGGAATTCCTGAACAAGAGAAAAGCAAAGGGTAACATTGAAGGCCCCGGTCAGTCCAACTCCAATACATGGTTTACTTCAACCGGGCTTCCTGACAGTCTTGGCCCTAAAACAGCCGAAGGTTCAGTATGGTACATGGAAGAAGTTAAGGCAGGAATTCCTTCAGAAGCTTTCCTTTTCTCAGGTTGGCCTGAAAGATGCTCCTGGATATCAAATGAAGGCAAGAGAAGAGTGAATTTCAGGTTCGAAACAGATAATGAAGGAGATGGAAACTGGAAAGAATTGAGAACGGTTTCTGTTGAACCCGGAAAAGACCTTTTTATAGAATTTAAAGATGCTGATATGGGCGAATGGATAAGGGTAGTAACCGATAAAGATACTAAAGCCACTATAAATTTCTCATATTCCGATCATGATTCCAGAAGTGAAATACCTGATAAAATCTTTACCGGACTTACTCCCGTTAAAGATCCGGCAAGCACGGGAGCGTTGTTATATGGCCTTGGAGATGACCGCCGCTCTATGGGATTACTGGCACTTAAATACAATGGGGATGATGTAACAGAAAACGGGTATTATGAACTGGATCCGCAAATGAAACTGGTAAAAAAAGATGATCCTGCTATGGCCGGCTTCATAAGAGAACGGTTTGCTATTCCTCAGAACATCGTTACCATTGATGAATCATCGGTACTTATTACTGATGACATGAACAGGCGCTGGCGCCTGCCTCTTGGTGAAAGTGAATTTGCCTCACTTACACGATCGGGATATTTGCGCATATGCAGAGAGGTTGCAACAGAGAGGGATCTGTTTAACTGTATGGGAACATTCTATGAACTTCCGGCCGAAAATGCTGATGGTTTCGCAAAGATAAGACCGATATCTTCTCACAGTTTCAGGATAAATGATTATGCATCGTATAGGGGAATGCTGATAATGACGGGTATTAATCCTGATCTGTCAGATAATAATTCCCATATAATCATTTCTGATGACAGGAAAGCTGCCGTATGGGCAGGAGTAATAGATGATCTGTGGAAGCTTGGCAAAACAAAAGGTCATGGTGGCCCCTGGAAAGATTCTGAAGTAAAGGCAGGTGAGCCTTCTGATCCATATCTCATTGGATTTTATGACAGAAAAGAACTTCAACTGTCCCACAAAGAGAATTATCCTTTAGAGTTTACAGTAGAAGCAGATCCAACAGGTAATGGAACATGGATGGTAATCAGAAAGGTCAGTGTCGCCCCTGGCGAAACATATGAATATATTTTTCCTGACAACTTCAGTGCAAGATGGATCAGGTTCAGTACAGAAAAAAACTGTAAAGCAACAGCATGGCTGGTATATAAATAGATTGATTGGTGCAATCTGATTACTAATATTTAGTCTGAATATTGCATTCCATAGCTATTGTTATTTTAGTAACAGAATCCATATATTATTGTTCGTCAAAATTTTAGTTACGTTCGACCTAAATTTTCATACTCTCATTTATCATTAACTTACATTCATCCCTTAATTGCAAAAAAAACTTGACTCGTATTTATTAATGGTCTAAATTTGGTATAAAGTACTTCCGGATCATTCTGAAATGGTCTCATATTTTTGGTAGAAATACATAAAACACATGGTAATATGAGAAAGTCATTCACTGTTCTTTCTGCCATATTCCTTGTTTCACTGGTCGCGTGGCTGACTACCACCTGTAAAAAAGAGGAATATGTAATTGTTTACTCAAAAGTGAGTACAATCCGTGCCTTCAATATCACGGCAACATCAGCATCACTTGAAGGTTCAATTGACTCACTTACATCAGCAGCCCATGATGAATTCGGTTTCTGCTATGACACTCTGGCCAGCCCTACGGTATACAAACTAAAGAAACTGGCAACCGGAATTGTACAGACCGGAACTTTCAGTGCTTCTCTTTCAGGTCTGATTCCGGCCAAAACATATCATGTCAGGGCATTTATCAAGGATAATAAAAAGTATATCTACGGAAGCGATATCACTTTTTCCACATTAGCCCTGGAGGTACCGACTGTTACTACCAATCAGGTTACAAATATTACAGCCACCACTGCATACTGTGGTGGCAGCATATCAGATGAAGGTGATAAGGCAGTTATCGCAAAAGGTGTCTGCTATGATACTATTGCGAATCCGACAGTCCTGAAAAGCAAAACCATGGATGGGTGGGGAAGCGGAAGCTTCACAAGCAATCTGGTAAATCTCATCCCTAACAAAGCCTATTATGCCAGGGCTTACGCAATATCGGAAGCCGGCATAGGCTATGGCAGTCAGAGGACATTCACTACCCTAAACGCGCTTTATTCATTCCATGATAATTTTGATAATAATATTAACAAATGGGACACAGGCAGCTATTCGGGTGGTTATGCGAAAATTGCCAGCGGCAATTATGAAATATCATATAATGAAGAAGGCTACCTGTACCTGATGTATATTAATTTCCCTGACTTCAAAACTGTATCAACAAAGGATTTTGAGATAAGTACGTCAGTGAAAATAGCTTCCTACCAGGAACTGGTGACAACAAGTACATATGTATATGGAGGTCTGATCTGGAATACCGACGATACACATTTCAGGTATTTTATTGTAAGGAAGGGATACACGCTCGATAGATCATATAAATCAAAAGGTGCCACCTACTCTTATGCTATTGGTGAATATAGCGGCGGATACACAACATGGAAGGACTATACCTCCTTCACAGGTAAGGACAGTACGAAGCTCTCCATCAAAAAGGCTGGAAGTAAATGCTATTTTTTTGTTGACGATGCTCAGGTATATAGTCGTGACTATTCGACCATTTCCTATGAAGGCGTGGGATTCCTTATCCAGGATGCAACAGTAAAGGCAGATTTCCTGTATATAGATCAAAGGACTTATAAAAGTGCCCCAAATATCGAAATAATAGAATTAAAATCACTTCCCGGGGGACACAGCATCCTGAGGTCATTTTCAAAATAGATAATCTGCAGGAGGATCGCTAAATGAAAGAAACTTATACTTTAAATGCTGATTGTTTTGTAATTCCCTATAAGGAAAAGGGACCAGACAGCTACATAGCCTATTTTCCGATTCAATCACTGGTATTTGAAGTAAATGAAGATGCGGCGAGAATACTGGAATCGATTAAGAAGGAACCTCTGGTTGTTAGTGATACATCAATAAAAAGCTTCCTTGATGATCTCGTAACTCTGAATGTTGTAAACGGAAGAAAGGAACCAAAACCATTTGTCCCCTACAAAGACCTACCCTCACCAACATATACGCTTCTTCTGCTGACCAATACATGCCAGCTTAAATGCATCTACTGCTACGGGGAAGCAAAGAAGAAGGGCGATCTTATGCCTATGCTGTATGCCAGAAAAGCAGTTGACACCATTGTCAGAAATTCACTTGAGCAGAAAACCGGAATGATCCATGTTGGTTACCACGGCGGCGGCGAACCAACCATCAACTGGAAGGTTTTAACCGGCAGCCATGATTATGCTTTACGGCAATGCAGGAAGAATAACCTCAGTCTCCATACAAGCATTTGCACAAATGGTATTATTTCAAGAGAAAAAGCTCTCTGGATAATTCAGAATATTCAGGATGTTGCAATATCCATGGATGGGACTCCCGAACTGCAGAATAAGCAGCGTCCCATGCAAAGTGGCAGGCAGTCATATAATAAAGTTGCTTCAACAATCGACCTCTTCAATGAGCAAAAGAAAATCTACAATATCAGGTTAACAGCAACTGAATTCTCCCATGGGAGACTTACTGAAACAATTACCTTTCTGATAGACAGATTTGATCCGCCTGTGATTTGCATTGAACCACTATATATATGCGGAAGATGTGAAACCTCAGGTTGCAAGCCTCCTCCGCTGGATGATTTTATTAAGGAAATGACCGAAGTTTATGAACTGGGTAAAAGCAGGAACACCTCAATTCAGTATTCCGGAAACCGTATATCAAATATCATGTCAAGGTTTTGCGGAGCACAGGGATCAAATTTCTTCATCACTCCCAAAGGTTATGTAACAGCATGTCTGGAAGTTTCGGAATTGAATGATCCCAGGGCTGATTTTCTTATATATGGTCACTACGACAGGGCAGGGAAAAAATATGTATTCGACAGTGAAAAATATAAACGTCTCGCTGCCAGTCAGGTGAACAGCTTTGAAACTTGTCACGACTGTTTTGTTAAATGGCATTGTGCAGGTGACTGCATAGCCAAAGCTCCTGATTTTTCCAGAGTAACTACAGCCAGGAATGAATACAGATGCAAACTGAACATGTCGTTATTAAGGTATTCACTTATAGATAACATGAATCATCAGATCAGTAAATCATCCGAATTACAGGAAACAGAACCGGGATTACTGGTCACACAAAAATAAATGGCCATGACTGATAAAAAGAAACTTACACCGCGTATCTTTTCAGCTGTTGATCTCACTCATCTGCAGCCAAATGAAAGAATTGGTCTCATAGGCAGTGATAATATGAAAAGCCGGAGGGAATTTCTCGAAAAATTGCTGAAGGCAGGAATTGCGGTTGGTCTGCCGGCATTACTCTTCTCAGGCTGCGAACCCGAAATTGTTTATATCCCTACAGATGAGGAAGACTGTCCTACATACAGTCCTCACACAGGCAGCACACCATGTGCATGTAACACCGATGCAACTGCTACTGTATCACCAAAGGTAGTTGGTACCCTGCCTGTAAAGAGCAGTTCCTTTGTCAACGATTCCTCAGGAGTTGAGATACGCATTGACATAGATAAAGCACTGGATATTAATTCAATATCCGGCAGCATAAGCGTAACTCCAACACCATCCGGAGGCTTCGATATTCATTTCTTCGACCTTTCAAAGAATACCATGGGTTTCAAGAGCTCTCTGGTACTGGTAAAACCAGGTACTTCGAACAAACTGGTCCTTTCAGATGATACCACATATACTGTAACTGTAAAAGGGACCATTAAGGATATAAATGGTAAATTCCTCGATGGTAATAAGGACGGAACCGGTGGAGATGATTACACCTTTTCGTTTACCACTATTAAACCATACAATTCATGTATTTGCCAGGCAGACTGTACCTGTGTTGGTTACACCTGCTCCTGCCAGAGCTATACATCCTGTTCATGCCAGAGCTACACATCATGTTCATGTCAGAGCAACACATGTTACTATTGCTCATGTATGTATATGGGTTGTCCTTTATACAGGATTTAGTCCGGGACCATTGTCAATTTCATATATCATCTATCATTCAATTAAATCTAATATGAAGATGAAAAAAAGCCGCTTTCCCGAAAGAGAAAAATCTCCAATAATCTTTTTGTTTGTTTTTATAGCGCTGATATCATCATGTGAAAAACCACCTGATGACCTTATTGATCCCTCCACAACAGGTAAGTGGACTGTCTATAACACCACAAACGGTTTGCCTGGCAACCAGGTAAGAGGTACATTCTGCGACAGCAAAGGTAACATGTGGTTTGCAGTTTCATCAAATGGAGCAGCAAAGTACGCCCAGGGCAGCTGGACATATTTTAAAACTTCCAACAGCGGAATCTTAAGTAACGGTATCACCTGTATTGAAGAAGACAGCGATGGCAATATACTATTCGGCACCACCGATGGTGTTTCAATTCTTGAAGAGGACAATACCTGGAGTTACTGGAGGCATCCAACCCTTACTCTTTTTATAACATGCATAAAAACTGATAAGGATGGAAACATCTGGTTCGGCACCTCAAATCAGGGTTTTTTTCTGTTTGATGGATCACAGATTTATCAGGCGCTTTATCCGGGACTTGAGACCATAAATGACATTGAAGAAGACTCAAAAGGTAATATATGGATAGGCACTGATAATGGATTGATTAAAATAGATGAAACCAGTATCAATTTACTTACAATGTCAGATGGGTTGCCGGATGATATTGTCACTGCAATTTTCTCTGACAGCCAGGACAGGTTATGGATAGGTACATACTTCGGGAGGACAGTCTCATGGATCGATTCTAAGGGTATCCATCAGCAATCTTTATTCAACGGTAGAATCGTGGAGATAAATGATATTTGTGAGGATGCAGCAGGAAATATCTGGTTTGCTACCTATACATCAGGACTTATCAGGTATGATAATGTTGTTCCATATGCTTTTAAGAAGTACAATGGATTTCCTGAAGATGATGTCTTAACTGCAACAAGAGATGACGACGGGAACATCTGGTTCGGTCTTTACAGCAAGGGCCTTTCAAAATACTCACTTCCAATCAAATAACTTGATAATTATGAAGCTAAAATCTACTACAGTCTTCATCATTTTATACTGTATAATTTGTAGTGATCTCCCCGGGCAGGATAAAGAGGAAAGAGATAAATATACCCTCCTCACAATGCCATATAACCAGCGCCCGCTGACACTCTACAAAGGACAGTTGCAAATCAATGCTGGTTACATGCTTGCTGTAAGAGGAAATTCTTATAATGCTGAAGGAGAAAAAATAAGCCTAAAAACAGAAGGGACCGCGGCAATAATGCATACTTATGTTTTTGAGCTTAAATATGGAATTACTGACTTTATTGAATTTGGAGCAGACTCCTACTTCATGAAAACCGGGATAAGGTCTCCCTCCGAAGTATATTTAAGTGGAACAGATGTGATAAACATCAACTCCCTGAATGAGTACAAAGGAATGGGAGACATTACGCTTGCCGCTGCCTTGAGAATTCCTATGGAATATAAGATGTTTGATCTTAGCATAAGAGGTGGAGTGACTCTGCCCACAGCAGCATACCAGCCTTCTACCCCTACCCATACAATTACCGATTATGTCTCTCCAAATAGTTATACTGTTAATTATCATTTTAATAATAATAACGGGAACGGGGTCCTACTTTACTTTATAAGCGGGGCTGCGAAGGTTACTCTTTCCAAAGTATCATTTGAAGCAAAGGGTGTTTGCCGAGTACCTGCAAATACTGGTAATAGTGTCAGGTGGGGATGGTCACTATACGGATCCAAGTTCACATACATCTCAGATACATACAGCTTCCTGCCCGACAGGTCATTAATTATAAACACTTCTGTTCACTATCAGGCTGCAGGCTGGTTAGATTTATTTCTTGGAAGCTATTATACAAAGAACAGTTCAGGTTGGACCGAGTATTATAATAACAAATATGCAAATCCTGAAACCTCACTGTTAGCAATTGAACCAGGTTTCGAATTGCAGCTATCACCATCTCTCACAATTTACCAGTATGCGGGATTGCACATATCAGGGAAAAATACAGATGCACCCTTTTACATACTGACAACAATGAGTTTCAACCTGTTTCCTTTCTGGAAATGACTTAAATAGCTATTTATGAAAAGAATCGCACAAATCATTCTCATAATTTCAGTACCATTCCTTAGTTATTCCCAGACAGAGAAACAACTAGTCCCATCCGACCTGAAGCAGCTTACTGTTGTTACAGAACCCTCCACCCTGTACAAAGGATTTTTCAGGGCAGGAATAGACATGTCATATGGAGTCATTGATAAATACTTCGATACGAAAGGGAAGCGGGAGTTCATTCCCAGCAATGGATGGGGTACAGCTTCAAGCATTAGTCCGTCATTACAGTACGGCATTACAAACCGATTGCAGTTTATTGTTACCATACCATATGTAAGTGATCTTCGACAGGGTCAATATCGTCTTTATGCACCTTCAGCAGATACAACTGTAGTTAACTCTTTGTCTGTTAAAGGCAAAGGCATAGGAGATCTTAATGCAGCATTCAAATATCAGATAATTCCTGAAGGTACCAACAAATCCTCTCTGACTGCAAGATTATATCTGACCATTCCGACAGGTGAAAAAAATCCCACCGAAATAAAAGGTGCAATGGATTACAAACCTCCTTCAGGTAATGGTTGCTTCTATACCGAGCTAAATCTTACATACAGAAAAATTTCATATCCCTATTCATACACTATGTACATGGGATATGATTATTCATTCAGCAGTACCAAAATACTGGATATCTGGGATACTCAAGAAAAAGAGTTTGACGATGGAAACAGAATAAATACAGGTGCAACCTTTAATTTTCACCTTAATGAATGGATAGCCCTGACCAATGATGTTAATTTCACTCACTGGGGCAAAAATAAAATTGAGAATAAAATACCGGATAATGCACTTGCAAGGTGGGTTATTGGTTATGAGACACACCTGGTGTTTCAGATTAAAAGATTCAGAATTGCTGAAGCAGTATTGATAAGACTTGCAGGAAAAAATGAAGCTCCTGCCGATCCACAGTACATCATGATAGTGCAATATACATTCTGATGAAATCCCAATTCAACTACATCGGTACAAAATTGGTTTTTCCGGGAAGTTTAATAGTTACTTCTGTTCTGTTTTCTATTCTTATTATCTGCTGTGCCACTCCTTCAATACTTGTAACGCAGGAGCAGAACATGGGTGATAACTATTTCAACCAGCACAACTATCCTGAAGCGATAAAACACTATAACCTGATGCTCGAATCAAGCAGGAAGCTTGGTATTTACCGGAACATGTCAATGGAGGCTGATGTTAACCGGAAGATAGCCAACGGATATGAGATGACAGGAGACTATACGAAAGCCATCGAATATGTAAAAAATGCAATGGTAATCGACTCGGCAGAAAACAATCTGCTTGGACTGGTTGAAGATCACAGGCAGGAAGGCAGGATCTATATCTACATGGGTCTTTATTACAATAGTATAATGTCACTTGCGAAATCACTGAAACTCGCTGAAGGGATGGATCAGAGCATAAAAGGGATAAACCAGCAGGCAATAGGTGATACATACCTGGCCCTGGGGCAGCTTTATGCAACCACTGGCAAATCACAGCTGGCAATGGAGCTTCTCCAGAAAAGCCTCGACCTGTTCAGACAGTCCGGAGACAATAAGGGTGTTATGGAAGCAAACCTGGCTATGGGAAGTGTTTGGTCAGATTACGGATATTTTGATATAGCAAAAAGCTATATCGGGAGCTCTATTGAAATGGCAGTAGAACAGAAGTATGGAACAGCCAGGCAAAACCAGCTTATGGCCTCAATACTCTCATCGGCAGGAGAGTATGAGGAGGCACTGAGATGGCAGGAAAGAGCACTTGATGATGCAAGGGAAAAGAAGATCGCTGGCCAGGTAATCTGGACCACCATCGGAGTCGGAGACATTTACAATGAACTCGGAGATTTGAACAGAGCAGACCGGTATTACAGATCGGCAAAAAGATATAAGGATTCAACATCCTCAAATTCAATTGGTTTACAGGCCTCGCTTGACCTGAGAATGGGTGAAGTGATGAATGCAAGAGAGTATTTTACCTCCCAGGGCTCATCTACAGGTGAGGCAATCGCACTCATGAGATTAGCAGAACTGATGATAAGAAAAGCTGAGCCGGATAGTGCATTTATACTTCTGGGACAGTCACAGGGACTATTCAAAACTTCACTCAACCGACAGGGTGTTGCAAATACCCAGCTCCTGAGGGGAAAAATATCAGTTGATGCAGGAAGGTTCGCGCAGGCAACTCATCTTCTTGATTCGGCCAGATCATATGAAGACTTCCCTGAGACTGTCTGGCAGGCATGGTTCCATACCGGCAGAATGTATGAAAAACAGGGCGATCTCGAAAAAGCAAAAGATTCATATCAGAATTCCGTTACTGTTATAGAAAAGATAAGGGGCAGGCTCACGGTTGATGAATTCAAAAGCTCCTACTTCAGAAATAAAAGAGAAGTATATGACCGTCTGATAAATGTTCTCCTGAAAATGGATAAAACAACGGAGGCTTTTCAGGTTTCGGAACAGGCCAGATCGAGGGCCTTTTATGATATACTCT
The DNA here is from genome assembly GCA_964387565.1 of uncultured Rikenellaceae bacterium. Classification (GTDB taxonomy): domain Bacteria; phylum Bacteroidota; class Bacteroidia; order Bacteroidales; family VadinHA17; genus LD21. The sequence continues at coordinate 37,518 of CAYLYN010000012.1, forward strand.
CAGGCAGGAAAATAAATTTCCGTGGAGCTGCTTCCGACGAACTTACTCAGCTTGAACAGATGAAGAGGGCTGAAATAGAAAAGCTTTACAAGCTCTTACAGAAACCTGAAACTGAAAGCTCAGCCAGTAATGGATCACGACAGATCGAGATGCGGGAGCTCAGGGCAGCCCTCATGGATGTTCAGACTGAATATGAGGATATTCTTCAAAAGATAAAGCTTGAAAATCCTGAATACAGGGAAATTATCTCTGCTGATCCGGTTGATCTTCAGGAGCTTCAGAAAATTACTGATCTATCGACAGCATTTCTTTCATACTGGATAAGTGACGAAAAATTAATCATCTGGATGATTACAAAATCATCAGTCACAAGAAAATCGGTTGATGTTAAGCAGGAATACATTAATTCCCTGGTTCAGAAAACAAGAAAATACCTGAACTCTAATATGCAGAACGAGACTTCCTCAGGGCTTAAAGAATTGCATTCAATACTTATTGCCCCCGTAGAAAATGAACTGAAGAATTTAAGGAACCTGGTAATAATACCAAATGGTCCTCTGCATTTCATTCCATTCCAGGCACTTAAAAATGATAAAGGTGCATTCCTTGTTGAGAAATATAACCTGGTATATGCCCCCTCAGCAAGCGTTTATAAATTGTGCCAGGCCAGGGATAATAAAAAAAGTAACAGCTTCATGGGAATGGCGCTTTCAGATATTTCTGTCGGTAACAATGTTGGTCTGCCCGGAACAGAGGATGAATTAAAAAAAATACTTCCTCTCTTCTCCGATAAAATATCAGCAATTGGTCCGGACTGCACTGAGACCTTTGCGAAAAAAAGCGCTGGCAGTTATAATTTCATTCACTTTGCAACACATGGCATTTATAATTTCAGACAGCCTCTCTACTCTTTCATCCTCTTCCCTCCCACTGCCAGTGATGATGGCAGGTTAAATGTATGGGAAGTCTTTGAGATGAATATCAACGCAAAACTTGTGACACTGAGTGCATGTGAGACAGGACTGGGGAACCTTGACCAGGGTGACGAAATGGTGGGACTCAGCAGGGCATTTCTTTATGCAGGGTCATCTGCTGTTATTGTAAGCCTCTGGAGTGTAGCAGATTACCCGACAGCAATTCTAATGACAAATTTCTATAAATATATCAAAACACATCCTCTGCAGGAAGCTCTCACTCTGGCTCAGCGTGATGTAATAAAACTTTTTCCCCAGCCACTCTACTGGTCTCCGTTTATTCTGATAGGAAATGGCAACACCAGTGCTGATTAATTGACTAATTTTCCTATTTTTGATTGTCCTGTTATTGATTTTCGAGCGATAAGACAGCTCATTATTTATATTTATTAATTAAAAAGGAGGTATTTATGCCCGGTCCCGGAGCCTACTGGTATGGAAAGGAAGAACTTGAAGCCGCTATTGAAGTGATGAACGGGGGTTACCTGTTCCGTTACGGCAGTGAATCAGATCCTAAATTCCTGAAAAAAGTATTCACCCTTGAAACTGAACTTGCAAAATATGAAGGTTCAAATCATGCGCTTGCAACTTCATCCGGAACATCTGCCCTAATCTGTTCTGCATTTGCTCTCGGGCTTAAACCCGGTGATGAAATTATTATACCGGCATATACCTTTGTTGCAAGCTATTCATCTGTTATTTTCCTCGGCCTGGTACCTGTCCTTGCTGAAATAGATGAAAGCCTGTCACTCGATCCTGATGATATTGAAAAGAGGATCACACCCAGAACAAAAGCAATTATGCCCGTCCATATGCTGGGTAATCCATGTAACATGGACAGAATATCAGAAATAGCAAAAAAACATAAGCTTCTCATTCTTGAGGATTGCTGCCAGGCTGCCGGAGCTTCATATAAGGGTAAGAAAGTAGGTACTATAGGCAATATCGGGGCTTTCTCCCTTAATTTCTTCAAAACTATCAACACAGGTGACGGAGGCTTTGTAGTTACAAATGATAAAACACTCTATGAAAAGGCTTTTGGCATGCATGACCAGGGACATACTCCGAATCGCACAGGTGTGGAAGTCGGCAACAGATCACTCCTTGGACTGAACTTCAGGCTCAATGAGCTGACAGCTGCCGTAGCTCTTGCACAGTTGAAAAAACTTGACAGGATAATTGAAACATTAAGAGAAAAGAGGGCATTGCTTAAGGGACTTATCTCGGAAGCAAAGGGATTCAGATTCAGAACTCTTAACGACCCTGACGGAGATTGCGGAACATTGTGCACCGTTATCTTTGACAGTGCAGAAAAGGCAGCCAGGGTATCAGCTGCACTCGGATCAAAAACTGTTGATAAAAGCGGATGGCACGTATATGCTAATATGGAACACGTTCTCGCACACCTGAAGAGTGCAGGACAACCTTATACAAAAGGATCATACCCAAATACAGATGATATCCTGTCAAGAAGCATGAACATAAGTATAGGAGTTGTCGACGGCGGCCTCGGTGCAGGATGGGGTATAAATATCAATTCAACAGAGGATGAGATAAGGGATGCTGCTTCTCAGTTTGTGAAGGCGTGTAAGTAGGGCGAAGGGCTGAGGGCTGAGGAATGAGGAATGAGGAATGAGGAATGTAAGCGAAGCCAAACATGAATCTTGAAACCTGAACCGAGCTGAAGGCGAGCTCGGCGAAGCCAAACCTGAAACCTGAACCGAGCCGAAGGCGAGCTCGGCGAAGCCAAACCTGAAACTTGAAACTTTAAAAACAAACATTTTCAACTTTTAACTCATAGATCGTGAATCTCAGAAAAAACTTCAAATGGTCACTTGTTGTACCTACCAGTATGGGGGTAAGAATTACTCCATTAAACGGACAGGCGGTACATACAAGCAATACTTTTTTTATGCAGGCAACAAGCGCAGAAACAAATGTTGCCACAATACCTTCATACCTTGGCCTGCCTGTGAAGGTGCTTACAACGTTTGTAAAGGATAGTCCGGTTGCCAGGCTGATAAAGGACAATCTCTCAAGCCGTCACCTTGATTTTGAAGGCATCGAAGTGGAGCAGGGTGGTCCGTGGGGATACCGCCACCAGTTCAATATTGCCGACAGTGGATTCGGTACACGAGGGCCAAGAGTACATAACGACAGAGCCGGTGAGATCGGAAGAACCCTGAATGCAAAAGATTTCGACCTTAACAGACTCTTTAAAGAGGAAGGTATTCAGATACTTCATCTTTCTGGTCTCATTGCCGCACTCTCTCCCGATACAGGCCTCTTTTGCCTTGAGCTTGCGCGTGCAGCAAAAAAGAATGGAACCCTTATCTCATTCGATCTGAATTACAGGGCATCATTCTGGAAAGGAAGGGATAAGGAACTTGGAAACATCTTTAAAGAAATTGCTTCAGCCGCTGACATCCTTGTAGGAAATGAAGAAGATTTCCAGTTGTGCCTCGGAATAAAAGGACCTGAAGAAGGTGGAAAGGATCTTGCGTCACATATCGACAGTTTTAAAGAGATGATAAAAAGAGTGAAAGCTATATTTCCAGGTGCCTCTGTCTTTGCAACCACACTAAGACAGGTGGTCAGTGTTAACAGTCATCTCTGGGGCGCCCTGATGCTTGAAGGCGATAACTGGCATGTTATTGAACCAAGGGAGATCAGTGTTCTCGATCGTATAGGAGGAGGCGATGGTTTCGTGGGAGGTATGCTATATGCCATTCTTAAAGGCTGGGAACCTGAAAAGTGGATTCAGTTCGGATGGGCATCAGGTGCTCTCGCCACAACATCGCTAACAGATTATGCACTTCCGGCTGATGAAGATCAGTTATGGAGCATATGGAAAGGGAATGCAAGGGTTAAACGATAAAAATTCTATTATGCAATCAATAAAACACATAAGAATACTTTTACCTGCTGTTTTCATAATGGCATTCCTGGTTCAGAGCCTTTCGGCTCAGACCATAAACAACAGGAATAAAAAAGGTTATGAGAAGACCTATGCAAAGCTTGCAAAGAAAGTAGACCAGGAACGAATAAAAAATGGCGTTTATTATCTGTCTGCCGATCCCCTTCCACGCAGGGTTCTTAACTGGTCGAGACCCGGGCAGAATATTTCTACTCTTGAAGAAGCAGATACATGGATTATTAATCAGCTCAGGAAAGCAGGATACGAACCTGAACTGGATTCAACCAGGGTCAGGGCCTTCGGGCGCGACACATCAAAACCTCTTGCCCACCAGTATGCAACACCTCCTGATGATTCACCTTACTATACAGCAAATAATATTATCGTAACTAAAAATGGCTCGGAACAACCTGACAAACTGATAATAATAATTGCCCATAAAGACTCACAGAGCTGGATACCATCGCCAGGGGCAAATGATAATGCGATTGGTACCTGCGGGGCTCTAGAACTGGCCATCTTGCTTAATAAATATAAGCCCAGTCACACCATAATGTTTATTTTCTGCAATGAGGAGCATACGCCATGGACAAGTCCCACAGCGGCTGCAAATATCAGGGCATCGGGGAAAGAGGTGCTGGCGCTCATCAATATGGATGGTATAGGTGTAAAATCCCAGGAACAGGCAGGAATGCTGACCAATGTAACACGATATACCTCGCCTGAGGGTGAAAGGCTTGCCGATATGATGGCTATGTTAAATGAAAAACATGCTTTTGGTCTTAAGCAATCAAAGTATCTGAGCAAACAGCCTGGTGATGATGACGGATCATTTATAAAGGCAGGCTTCCCCTGGTCTGTTCTTAATATCGGTTCGATGCCATATGGCGATCCTAATTATCACACAGAGCAGGATAAGGCAGATCTGGTTGATTACAGAAATGCAGCAGTTACAGTGAAGCTTACACTTTCAGCTGTATTATGGCTTGATCAGAATGGGAGGCCATAAAATAGCGGAAGGCGAAGGGCTTAAGGCGTAAGGTTGATAAATACAAGTAAAATTAGATTCCCCTTCTTGTGGAGGGTTTGAGGGCATAGCACTCAACCTAAGGAATTTGTAGCTAAATTGCATAAGTTATATAAGTTTCCCCTCCTTTTGAAGGAGGGGTGGCGACGCGGAGCGGAGCCGGGGT
>CAYLYN010000013.1:0-17040 GCA_964387565.1 uncultured Rikenellaceae bacterium
ATAATAAAAAAAATTATTAATTTTATTTATTTTTTCAAATATTTTTTGCTTTTTCTTTAACTTATTACGTACAAATCCTATTTTATCTTAATATTATTTAGTTACGGTCAGGAATTTTCTATACAAACATAAACATAAAAAGATTAGCTTTGTTTAGTATAAAAAAACGAAAGCATGAACAGATCAATAATCGTACTTATGCTGGCAATTTTTATAATTGCCTCCTGTAACAGAGGTTCACGGAATACATCAGTGGAATCTGTATCAAAAACATCCAGAATATTTGAATTAAAAGAACTCTGGAGATCTGATACTATTCTTACCACATCCGAATCAGTGATTTATGACAGGAAGAGGGATATTCTTTATGTAACAAATCTTAATATGGAGCCCCGCCTTAAAGACGGTAATGGATTTATTTCAAGGTTATCACCCGATGGTAAGATCATTGATCTCAGATGGATTGAAGGTATGCATTCTCCAAAGGGTACCGGGTTAGTAGGCGATACCCTTTATGCTGCCGATATTGATGAGCTTATTGTGGTCGATATTAACTCTGGAAAAATTGCAAGGAAGGTACCGGTAAATGGAGCCGGCATGCTGAATGATATCACAACTGATCAGGACGGAAATGTCTATATCTCTGATTCTGATGCTAACAAGATCTATAAATACAGTAACGGGCAGATAAGTGAATGGCTTACTTCTGGTCTTAATCAGCCGAATGGGCTCCTGGCAGAAAAGGACAGAATGCTTCTTGCCTCGATGGGCAGCATGGATATGGTAGCAATCGACCTTGCATCCAAATCTGTTACAAAGCTTGCCGACAACCTGGGGATGGCGGATGGAATATCCTTCACGGGAATAAAAGATTATTATATTGTAACAGACTGGAATGGTGAAATTTTCATGGTAAATCCTGATAAAACAAGAACATCACTTCTGGATACCAAAGCTCAGCAACTTAATACTGCTGATTGTGAATACATTGCCGAAAAAAATCTTCTGCTTATACCGACTTTCTTCAGGAATGGAATAATTGCTTACGAGTTATCTGAAAAGAAGGAACAATAAGGACTAAATGACGCCAGCATATCTGTTCAGCATACATCTTTCAGGTGAACTTTAGTGTATTATAATATTCCGGTGCCTATTTTAGTTCATCAAGAGTTACCGATGCATGTTTTCTGGTAAGCAGATGTATTATGAGCCAGGCTGAAAGGTAGGTAGCGCCGCATATTGTAAACAGAAGGTTATATCCACCGGTAAGGTTACCAGCTGTTTTGTAGCTGTCGAGAAGAAAGCCGACAACAAGAGGAAAAAGAATACCCCCCACGGCACCTGCCATTCCTGCAATACCTGTAACTGATCCTACTGCCTCAGAAGGAAACATATCAGAAGCCATTGTGAAAACATTTGTAGCCCAGGCCTGATGAACAGCAACAGCAAGACTTATAATTGCAACTGCCATCCATGCTGCTGTAGTGTATTGTGCCAGGATGATTGTCAGTTCCAGAACAGCAAACAGAAGAAGTGCTGTTTTCCTTGCCATGATTACTGTCCAGCCCTTCCTGATCAGCATCGATGAAAAATAGCCTCCCATGATGCTTCCTGCTGTTGTTGCGGAATATATTATAATAAGCTCAAGACTTGGCCGCTTAAGATCTAGTTCATATGCGGTTGAGAAATATGATGGCAGCCAGAAAAGAAAAAACCAGAATATAGGATCGATAAGACCTTTTCCTGTAATCAGGGCCCATGTCTGTGGTAAGGTAAATAGTTTTAACCATTTTATTTCCGGTTTATGGTCCGTATCCTTTTCACTGTATTCATTATTCTCCTTATCAAGAATATGCTCCAGTTCTTTTTTTGAAAGCCACTTCTGTTTTTGAGGGATCTGATAGAATATTACCCATAGTATCAACCATATAAATCCGATTCCACCCGTTATCCAGAATACCTCATGCCAGGAATACCTGTTCAGGATCCAGGGAACTATTAGCAGGGCCATGACAACACCAACGCTGGGCCCTGAGTTAAAGATACCTGTGGCTATCCCCCTCTCCTTCTTTGGGAACCATTCGGATATTGCCTTTACACCTGCTGGAAAGTTGCCTGATTCTCCAATACCCAGGCCAAACCTGGCGAGCGCGAATTGTAAGGCATTCCTTGCCAGGGCATGAAGCATACCTGCTATGCTCCATATGATAATAATAAGCGAATATCCTGTTTTTGTACCTATTTTGTCTATCAGCCTCCCCATTACAAGTAAACCAATTGCATAGGCTGCTGTAAAGGCCATTACTATATAGGCAAAATCCTTTTCAGACCAGTTGAATTCAAGCTCCAGAATTGGTTTAAGCAATCCAATGATCTGACGATCGATATAATTTATAGTAGTTGCAAAAAAGAGTAATGAGACTACTATCCAGCGGTAGTTATTTATTTTCATAAAATTGATCTGGTTATATAAATTTTGGTTGCGGGTTGCGGGTTGCGGGTTGCGGGTTGCAAGTTACCGCCACTCAAATCCTTTTTTCTCCCCCTCTCCCATCGCCTTAATATATCCGGGCACCTTAAGCCTGCAGCCATATGTTACCAGTCCACAACAGAGCCATCATCCGGATCGAGACGGACCTTGTATGGCCGGGGTTCACCAACCTGGGCACGCAGTTTATCCTCGTCAATGGTGATACCCAGTCCGGGATCGGTAAGCAAGGGCCTGTGGCCATCCTTAATCGGAGGCAGGGGCTTCGCCAGGAGATCAGAATACTCATTATCGCCCCGTTCCTGGATAAGAAAGTTTGGAATAGAGGCGGCAATCTGGTAACTGGCTGCCAGTGAACATGGTCCCTGTGGATTATGAGGTGCTACCGGGGAATAATAAGATTCGGCCATGCCTGCAATAAGTCTTAACTCTGTTATACCTCCTGCGTAACAAACATCGGGCTGCAGAATTGTGGCAGCACGTTTTTCAAGTATCTCCCTGAATCCCCATTTTGTAAATATGCGTTCTCCTGTTGCCAGTGGAATATGTGTCTTGCGTGCAAGCTCAGCCATTACATCCACATTAAGAGCCTGTACAACCTCTTCATAGAACCATGGATTGAAAGGCTCCAGTGCTTTAATAAGCAGTGCTGCTGTAGGAGGCTGTACCGCGCCATGAAAATCAACACCTATATCCACCCCGTCACCAACTTTTTCGCGAAGTGCTTTAAACCTTTCAACGACCTCATCAATAAACTTTTGTCCTTCAACATATTTAAATGGTTGCCTGTTCCCCCCGTTCGGACCTACTTTCATTGCATTGATACCCTTTTCCTTATCGGGAGTGCCATAAACTCTGATCCTGTCTCTTGTAGGTCCGCCAAATAACCTGTAAACAGGCACTCCGTAAACCTTTCCTGTGATGTCCCATAACGCCTGGTCAATACCACTCAGGATAGCGGTTTTAATCGGGCCTCCCCTGTAAAACGACCCTCTGTGTATGGCCTGCCAGTGAAAGGTGACTCTTGTAGGATCCTTTCCAACCAGGTAATCTTTCACTTCAAGTGCTCCTGCTGCACATGCTTTCGCATCGTCTTTAAGCATTTCACCCCAACCCGTGATTCCGGCATCAGTAGTTATTTTTACAAATACCCATGTGTTTGTCAGCACGAATGTTTCAATATTTGTAACCTTTATATTATCCTTCGGGCCGATCAGGGCTGCATCTGTCCTTTCAACATGTGCAAATTGCTGGTTTACAGGCTCCTTTACCTTTATATAGGGTATCGCTCCTCCTGCTATCGCAGAGGCAGCTAGTGCCTGTCCGGTTGTTTTAAAAAAGTCACGTCTCGATTTCAGACTGGTTTCGGATTGTTTATCCTGGTTCTTTTTCATATTTCTTAATTGATTGAATTGTACACTGGTATTCAGGTAAAGGTAAATGTACAAATTATTGTTATCGGAAAGTTAAACAGCTGTTTTTATTTAACCACGGTTTTATATGGCACCAATTATAAATTCGCGCCAGCATAGGTAAGAGGGAAATTTAAACTTTTTATGCTGGCGCCGTCCCGATAACTATCGGAATGCAATCGGTGCCAAATACAAATCAGTAGCACAACTTATAAATTCGCACCATTTCATAAATAAGGTGATACAAATAAATTCTTACATTAGTAAGAAAAAATCAAGGATTAAAAATATGAAACATCTAAGACCAGTCAGGCTCATATTCCTTATATTAATTATTTCATGCACTTCCGGAAACCTTTTACTATCCCAGAATGCAATTAAACCAGGTGAATTCATTATTGAACCAGCAACTCTTACTAACCTGGGATTTGAGTGGTACATAAGTGGTGATGACAATCACAATGCCACAGTTTCTGTAAGTTATCGCGAATACGGTTCGGATAAATGGAGAGAATCTCTTCCTCTTCTGAGGATCGGTGATGAACATGTTGGTCGTGAGGCAGAGCACCTGGATTATGTTACTCCAAGCATGTTTGCCGGAAGTATCATTGATGTAATGCCCGGCACTGAATATGAATGCAGGTTTATAATGAGTGATCCCGACAATGGAAAAAATGATACCAGGATTGTCAGGGCTAAAACGAAGACTGAACCTGCTGCAGCAGAAGATGGTCGTATTCTTCATGTTTATCCAGCAAAATGGAGCGGGGAGAAGAAGGAACCTTCATTTACAACTCTCCAGGGAGCATACTACGGGTCAGGCACGGGAGACTGGTCGGTTGTTAGAGAAAGGACTATCAGGCCCGGTGATATTATTGAAGTTCATGCCGGACTGTATGAAGCTAACCGGTCTGATTATGTAAATCCTGAGGGAGTACCTTTTGACGGCACCTATTACCTTACAGTAAAGGCCACCCCCGAAAGGCCTGTTGTGATAAGGGCTGCAGGTGACGGTGAAGTAATTTTCGACGGGGCCGGATGCCATGTACTTTTTGATGTCTCTGCAACAGAGAATCATATTTTTGATGGAATAACAATCAGAAACACCGACCTGGCTTTTTATGCCGGTAACAAACATATAACTGGTGCAAAAAATCTTACCATTCGGAACTGCCGTATGGAAGAGGTCGGACAAGGTATCATAACTGAATATGCAGGATCATGTAACTTTTATATTGCTGATAATGTACTTATAGGACGCGATGACCGCTACAGGTTGTTGGGATGGGCCAATTCGAGAAGTCTGTACGGGGCCAACAAAATGTACAGTTATATAGGCATTAAAGTATACGGTAGCGGTCATGTCATTTGTCATAATGCAATTGCCTACTTCCACGATGCAATAACTGTTTCAACATATGGCACTCCGGAAAAGGAGCAGGACCTCAGGGCTGTTTCTATAGATATTTATAATAACGATTTACACCTTTTGGCCGATGATTTCATTGAAGCTGACGGAGGTGTGCATAATATACGGATAATGCGGAACAGGGGTGTAAACGCAGCCCAGTGCGGGCTCAGTGCCCAGCCTGTTTTTGGAGGTCCTGCTTATTTTATACGAAATGTTCTCTACCATGTACCTGTAGGAGTAGCTCTTAAGTTCATGGCAAAACCAGCAGGATTATATATACTTCATAATACTTTCATAGCCGAAAACGGGAACGGACAGACATTTTCAAATTCTCATTTTTTCAATAACCTGTTTATGGGCACCGGCGCCCAGGGCAGACCGGTAGCAGTATTTCCCTTTGCCACAAGCTACTCTCAATCTGACTATAACGGCTACTGTCCGAATCCAGGTGAGAACAGGTACAGATGGGTATCTCCTCCAAAGGGAAGTCTTCGTGATTATACAATTACAATTCAGAAAGATGGCAAATCGTTCAGCAGCCTGAAAAGCTTTTCTGAAACAACAGGACTTGACATCCATAGCATTGAAACTGGATATGAAATTTTTGAAAACCTTAATGCGCCTGATCCTTTGAAACCTGGCATGATTTACCATGCTTCCGATTTCAGCTTTCTTCTAAAACCAAAATCAGCAGCTGTGGATGCAGGAGTAAGGATACCCGGAATAAATGATGCCTTTACAGGGAAGTCTCCAGACCTGGGAGCAGTCGAAGCAGGGACGCAGGAACCAGTCTATGGTCCGCGAGGAAGAAATCCGGCTATACCTTTTTACAGGTAAATGCTGTTAATTAATTAACAAGAGTTTTCTGAAAAATCCTGAAACGCTTAATAACCTCACCTCCTATCCTTTCGCATTCTGCTCTCATTCTTGTATTCTTCTCAAGGATAAGATGAAGGTCAATAAGCTCCATCTTATAATCCATACAGGCCTGAAGCATCTTTACAGCCATAAGCACATCAAGTCCTTTGTTCCTGTAATCTTTTCTTACACCACCAAGAAGCATAAGCAGCTTTTTAGAGGTTCTGAGCGCTACAAGTATCCTTAATATCCCAAAAGGAATAAGCCTGCCTGAAGATTTTCTTACAGCCTCACTGATATCAGGAATTCCAACAGCAAAACCTACTACACCGTCAGGGGCCTCAACGATCTTGACAAATTTTGGATTCAGGATCATCATATATCGTGAAGCCATCTCCTTCTTTTCGCTATCCTCAAGAGGAACAAAGCCATAGATCTCAGCAAATGTCTGGTTCATCAGCTCAAGAACCGGGATTATATATTTACTGAATTCACGTTTAGATCGGAATTCCACAACTTTATAACCATTATTCTGTGAGACTCTTGAAAGAATTTTCTGATAGACTTCAGGCATCTCATCCGGCACTTTTGCAAGATAGTTGACCAGGTCCTCCTCCTTTGTATATCCTTCCTTTTCAATCATTTCAGGCATATACCTGTCATTTGTGGGGCAGACTATGAATTTCTGATACTCAAATCCCTCAATCTGGAATCCCTGCGGATCCTTGTCAGAGAATCCAAGCGGACCGACCAGTTTCACCATACCCTTATCACGGGCCCACTCCTCCACCCTTGTTATCAGGGCATGTACAACCTCCTGGTCTTCATAAGATTCCATAAAACAGAACCGTCCATTCTTTTCATCGTGAATTTCATTATATCTTCTGTTAATGATCCCCATTATCCTGCCAACTGCTTTTTCATCCCTGTATGCAAGGTAAAGAACAGTATCTGCATACCTGTACGACTTATTATTCTTCTCATCGAAAAGGAGCCATTCATCTGAATATATAGGAGGAAGCCATCTGGGATTATTCTTATGTATTATTGAAGGAAGGTAAATAAAAGTTCTCTTGTCACGCTTCGTGACAACCTGTTTTACTATAACTTCTCCCATCTCAAGGATATGATGTAATTTGTTTTACTTTCCGGAACCCGTATTTACTGATCACCCTATCTCCCCTTCTCCTCTTCTCCTCTTCTACCCTTCTCCCTCTCTTTCTTATCCTGCAATTCCCCATTTACTGAGCAATCCAAAATTCCATAGCAGGTAAGCAGTAACAGCAATTATAAGAATAATTATAATTAAAGGTATCCATGGATTTCTCTTTTTTGCGAATGGATCAGCGAGGTTAAGTTTTGAATTCACCGGCAATTTTGCCAGATGAGTCAGGGTTGCTCCAAATGGGATATTAATAGTAGCTCTTGCATTCACGGCCCATCCGTTTGCATCAAGCATCGGGGCAAGATTCCTCTTCCTGAGCTTTAACCAGGCAATTATCATTGACGGGCCTGAAATAACCAGGATAACTCCTAAAAATGCAAGTGGCATCTTCCACCATACAAGGCTCAGAAAGCCTGTAAAAATAGAAGTAAGTGCTGAACCAATAGCACCCAGGGCAAGACTTAGTGCTGCAAAGATCCCAACAAATTTACCTATATCAAATGGTGCTGCAGGAGCAGCAGCTTTAGACGGTGAAGGTGCAGGCTGAACAGCCTCTTTCAGCCCTGATTCAACTTTTCCTGTTGCCTTCTCAACTCCTGAAGCTGCCATAGTATCCACCTCCTTCTCTTTTGCACTGGCAAACTTTTCAATCTGGCTGTTGATGAATTTCGAAACTTTCCTGTAAGGAGACCAGAATGCCTGACGGATACTGATAGGATTATCGATCACCTTAATTATAGTTGCATCCCAGTCGTTCCCTTTCCGGTCATAAAACAATCCATTCCTGCCAACATCTATATTGTCAAAATCGCCATCAGTGAGCGCTGCAACAATTGTCATCTTTTCATTTCCCTTTCTGGAAGTACAGTCACAATAAATAAGACAAAGCCCGCTTGTCCTTGCAAGCGTGTTATGTTTGCCCATATCCTTTACTACCATGCACAGCTCACAGCAACGCTGATCAAAGTATAGTTTACCAGCCTGGAATATTGCATCTTCTTCAGGAGAATAAAAGTCGTAAAAAGTAACATAGTTCCTGAGAAGTTTAAAAACATCCCTGTGGTATCGAACCAGTTTATCAACCAGAATAATATTATTTGCATTGCTCTCATGTGCCTTCTCCTGATCGATAAGCGAAATCAAAACTTCCTTTGTTTTGCTGGTGGTAATCTCTCTTATCCTTTGAAGACCCAGTTTTTCCACTGAGGCTCCCTTCTTGGCTGCCTGCCATAAAATAAAATCTTCAAATACTTTACTGATCTCCCTTAACTCCACTTCTGTAATAGTTTCTTTACCAGGATATAAGACTTTAACTACATCTGCTTTAAAAGCTTCTACTTGTTTCTCCCACGCAGGATTCAATCCCTTCACAAGTGAAAGAGAACCCTGGCTGATGGCTGAAACGGGAAATGTAGCAATTGAATCTAAATTTGAGGACAAATCCTTATCCGAGATCAGCTCGTATCTTGTCTTAAGTGAATTCAGTACATCAGATGAACCAGGATCAAACTCTGTTAGTCTGCAGCGCAGAAAGTAATCCTCCAATTTGGCTTTAACTGCAGTAAAGGCATCGAGTGCCTTCCGGGTACTGTCTCCAAAAGGAAGAATTTTCTTCGAATCAGCCTCTGCTTTCTTATACCACTCTGAGTATTCTTCACAAGCCTGGTAGAAATCATCAATGTGGCTGATCGAAATACCATCCATACCATTCCTGTCAGTTACAGATCCCTGGCAGGATATTATTTCTCCGATATGCCTCTTAATATCCTCATCATCTGCCGAATCTTGAGTAATAATGCCGTCTCCGTTGAATTTTGTTCCCCTGAATATCTTTTCTATATCAGATGTGTCCTCGACTGTTAAACTGACAGAATCTGTCTTCCCAAGATTTTTGAGTATCTGCTTAGCGGATTCAAGGAGATTTTTTCCCTCTTCTGTACTGTCGTTTATTGAACTAAGCTCAAGATAGTCCTTCCCCTCCAGCAGCTCATCAGGATTTTTCACAAGGGAAGTAAGCCACTTCACTGCTGCGACTACCTCAGGAGCTCTAATCCTTCCGTCGCTGTCAGTATCTATCAGTTCAAGGGTTTTATAATCAAGTTCCAGACCATATACCGGGCAGCTGAGAGCAGTCCAGAGCTTCTGGTCAAGCTTATCCAGGTGCATCAGGTCTTTCCCTGATTCAAGATTTACTCTGTTTACACCACCAACCCTTGAGAAGTTCCATATATGGACCTCTTCCTTATGATTTAATCTGCTTTTAGTTTCCATTTTAGATGATTTGATTGAACATAACAGATCTATTATGAACTCAAACAAAGTTAATAAAGTAATTTACTTTTAAATTAATATAATGCCACAACCTGCTATGATTTTCAAAATCACTTTTTACTATCTTTGCGCCGGATTTAACCACATTAATCATTGACCCTTAATGATGCTTTTCATAAAGCGACTTCTTGTCATTATATTTCTTTTTTCAGCTGCTTCCTACTGCTTTAATTCCTACTCCCAGGTATCTGAAAAAACTATTATTTCGGGAAAAACAACAGACGACCTCACAGGTGAAATACTGCCTTATGTGTCAGTTTTATTAAAAGGCACCACAATTGGTACTACATCAGATGCAAACGGAAGATACCGCATAGAGACTGCTTCAAAGGCAACGGAAATTGTCTTCTCATTTATTGGTTATGAAAATGAATCACGAACTGTCAGACCGGGCAAAGAACAAACTATCAATGTAAGTCTTAAACTCTCATCCATTAACCTTGATGAAGTTATTGTGACTTATGAAAGGAAAAATTACAGGAACAAAGGAAATCCGGCAGTTGAACTTATTCAGAAAGTGATTGAAAAGAAGGACAGGAACAGGGCAGAATCATATGATTACCTGGAATACAGAAAATATGAGAAAATACAGTTTGCAGTGAGCAATGTGAAAGAAACGCTCAAAGAGAGTGGTTTATTTGAAAAGTACAGATTTGTATTTGACAACATTGATACAACAAAACGTATAGGAAATTCTGTATTGCCAGTCTTTATAAAAGAGACTCTTTCCGAACATTACTTCCGCAAAGATCCTGAATCTGTCAAGGAAATAGTCATTGCTGAAAAAACGCTTGACCTCGAAAGATATATCAGCAACCGGGGAGTAGCCAACTATCTGAACTATCTTTATCAGAACGTAAATATATATGATAATGAGATACTTTTTCTAACTAATAAGTTTTTAAGTCCTATTGCAAATACAGCACCCTCTTTTTATAAATTCTACATAGAGGATACACTGAATGTAAATGACATCCCCTGCATCAGGATGTTCTTTGCACCCAGGAACAAATCTGATTTTCTGTTTCATGGATACCTTTACATTACGATGGACAGCAGTTATGCCGTAAGGAAGATAGATCTGGGTATTAACAAAAATATCAATATCGACTGGGTTCAGGATATGAATATCGTACAGGATTTTGAAAAGAGCAGGGATAGTACCTGGGTACTCTCAAAGGATGAAGTTTCCATTGATTTCGGTATAGTTAAAAACACCACAGGTCTTTACGGACAGAGAACTATTTCCTACAAGGACTACAGGATGAACGAACCGGTAAGCGATAATGTCTTCAAAGGTCCTGAAAAATCATACCGCATCGATACAGCCTCAATAAATCCCAGTTTCTGGGATACGAACAGGCTGGTTCCCCTCACAAGATCTGAAAAACAGATATATACCAACATCGACAGTCTGAACAAGATGAAGGAGTTCAGAAGAGCTATGGATATAATGTCAGGGATCATTACAGGACTCTGGACCCTCGGTGATGTAGAACTTGGTGTTCTAACCAGCTTTTACAGCTACAACGAGATTGAAGGCTCCAGAATAAAATTTGGTGGAAGGACATCGACACAATTCAGTAAAAAGGTTACTCTTGACGGATACCTTGCATATGGGACACTTGATAAGACTTACAAATACAGCGGTGGTATTACATACTCACTTACGCCAAGGACAATATACCAGTTCCCTGTTAACTATATCAAGGTCAGCTATCAGAAAGATGTTAAGATACCGGGTCAGGATATACCCTTCTGGCAGGTTGACAATTTCTTCCTGTCATTTAAGAGAGGAATAAACGATAAGTTATTCATGAACAATAATCTAAGGATTGACTACCTTCATGAATATGAAAATCATTTTACCTTCCAGACAGGCTATTCATTTAACAGGCAATATTCCTACGGTAATCTGAAATATGTTTCATCCGAACCATTAAATTCAATCGAAGAGATAAGTCATCTGAATATATCGGAAGTCTATCTGAATCTCCGCTATGCGCCAAATGAATCATTCTTTCAGGGGAAGATGTACAGGACAGTATTTCCCAACAAGTACCCGATAATACAGCTAAAGGTAACAGGAGGATCAAAACTTATTAATAACGATTATGACTACCTGAAACTGCAGTTAAGTATAAGCAGGAGATATTACCTGTCAATACTGGGTTATACTGATATAATCCTTGAAGCAGGAAAAGTATTCGGCCAGGTTCCATATCCTCTATTGACCCTTCACCCGGCAAACCAGACCTATTCATACCAGAAATATTCATATAATCTTATGAATTTCATGGAATTTGTTAGTGATCAGTATGCTTCAGTAAATGTAGATTACAGTTTTAATGGCTTCATTTTGAATAAAATTCCTGTTGTCAAAAAATTGAAACTCAGGGAACTTGTTACATTCAAGGCGCTTTATGGCAATCTTGGTGATAAAAATAATCCTGCATATCAGGACAACCTCTTTCTCTTCCCCACAGATGATACCGGCACTCCCCTTACCTATACACTCTCACAAAAACCATATATTGAGGCAGGGGTGGGTCTCTCAAACATATTCAGGATCTTCAGGGTCGATTTTATACAAAGGTTTACCTACCTTAATAATCCCAATGTTGATGATACAGGATTCAGAGTACAGCTAAGGCTGGATATCTGATCCTGAACAAATCATCATTTTTGTTTGTTATTGATTTAATTCACGAAGTTTATAGCAGATCTGTCTTATGATTAAATCATCCCGTACGGTGATCAAAGTGCAATCCGAAATTGACCTGCCAGTGTCAAAAGTATGGGAGCTCTGGACCAATCCCTGGCATATAATTCACTGGTACCAGGCATCAGACAGCTGGCATACAGCAAGAGCTGAAAATAATGTTAAAAGGTACGGTACATTCCTTTTCAGGATGGAAGCAAGGGATGGGAGTTTTGGATTTGATTTTTCAGGTGAGTACAGAAAAATCGTGAAAAATAGTGCCATTGATTGTGTTCTTGCCGACGGAAGAAAAGTATCGGTTTTATTCAAAGAGGTGAAAAATGGCACACTGATTACAGAGTCATTTGAAGCGGAAGAAACACATTCAAATGAGATGCAGAAAGAGGGATGGCAGGCAATCCTTGATAATTTCAGGAAATATGCAGAAGCATCAGAGAACACGGAGGTTCTGCATTATGAAGTTATTATCAACTCACCTGTTGAAAAAGTCTATGATACAATGCTGAACGAAGATTCATACAGGGACTGGACATCAATCTTCAACTCTGCTTCCCATTACTCAGGTTCCTGGAATAAAGGTTCCAGAATCTTGTTTCTCGGGACTGATTCAAATGGCGGTTCAAGCGGAATGGTAAGCTGGATCAAAGAGAACATTAAGAATAAGCTCTTAAGTATCGAGCATATTGGCACTATTAAGAATGGGAAGGAATTCCTTTGTGGCAAGGAGGCGGACGGATGGAAAGGCTCACTTGAAAATTACACCTTCAATCCTTTGGGACAAAAAACAGTGCTTTCGGTTGATATCGACTCAAATCATGACTTTAAATCTTATTTTGAAGAAACCTGGCCAAAGGCTCTTGATAAACTCAGGTCAATTTGTGAACTTGACAACTAAACACATAATAATATGGCAAACGTTAGCACTTATCTGAATTTTGTTAAGGAAACCGAACAGGCTTTCAATTTCTACAAATCGGTTTTTGGAGGTGAATTTGAGGGAGGAATAGCTAGATTTAAGGATATTCCAAGGTCTGCAGAAATGCCTCCTCTGTCTGAGGCTGACGGTAATCTGGTTATGCATGTATGCCTTCCTATCCTGGGTGGTCACAGGCTGATGGGAACAGACGCTCCTGAATCGATGGGTTTCAGGGTAAATCAGGGCAACAATGTTTATCTCATGCTACAGATAGATACAAGGGAGGAAACAAAAAGATTTTTCTCTGCTCTTTCAGAAGGAGGCAGGGTAGAACAGGAACTGAAGGAGATGTTCTGGGGCGATTATTACGGAAGCTGCAGGGACAAATTCGGAGTGCACTGGATGTTTGCCTGTTCTTCCAAAATATGATCAGTTAAAGAATAAACTGACAGCCTACTTTTTCAGACTATACCTGTAGACATTGGTCTCCCTGAGTTCGAATCCCAGGTCAGCATACAGTTTATTGGCCTCAGTCCTGACCGGACGCGATGTAAGGTCAACAGATCCTGCACCAATAATTTTAGCAAATGTCATGGCATGTAGCATCAGTTCCTTTCCTATGCCTTTACCCCTGAATGCTTCATCAACAACAACATCCTCAATCCAGAATTTGGTTCCTGTCGGGATGAGATAAACAACGGCCGTAAGCATACCGGCAAATTCGCCTTCCTGTGTTTCAGCAATAAAGAGATGTGAATTCTCAGACCATAACAGCGATTTGAGTCTTTTTTTTGTCATTGTCTCAACGCCTGGATCAAGTTGCGGCAGTAATTTATTTACAGCCCTTAATACCTTTTTGCTGTACCGTTTTACTTTCTTTATTTTCATATTGCAAATATTTTATTATAATCATTTTGAATTATCTATAAGCATAGATTCACCTGATGATTTTTTTGCAAAAATTTTAAACCTGGAAATGCTTCCATCATGAAAAGAAACCATATCTTCACCTTCACTCCTGCTTATTTTAACTGATACCGGATTGCCCGGGACAAGCTCAATATCCCTGACATCAGCATTCCTGCCTGCCTGTACCGGTTCCAGAAGAGAAATGAAATATACTGTTTCTCCTTTCCTTCTTACTATTATCACCGGCGCTCTGTCAGTAACACTTGAAACAGGACCAGTCGCCGTAAAAATGATATCAGGCGCTTCGCCAGGCATAGTCAGAACAGTATTTACTGTTTCGTTACTGAATGTGACATTTATTTTATTATCTTCATTAAGCTTATAGGCCTTAACTTCCCTGAGATATGAATAACCTGCCGGCTGTTCACCCGGATCAGCAGCTGCCGGTGTCATATCACATGATATACTCCTTCCTTTATTGTGGTAAAGCCAGTCGAATGTATGTTCCCTTCCATCATTTGAGCTAAGCTCATCAACAACAAGCAAATAAGTTGGTCCCAGCAAGAGGAATCTTTTATGTGCAATGCTGTCAAAAGAAGGTCCGGCATCAGCAGCTATAGTTGCATAGTCATTTGTAATTTTAAAAGCTAAAAGTTCTCCTGTTGCCTCTTTTTGCGATTTGCCGTCGGCAAGAACTGCATTATGCCCTGTTGTTGCCTTATACCATTCGCTGTGAACAGGCAGTCGGTATGCCTGGCTCGCAGCCCTTCCCGGATCAATACCCAGCTCCTTTCCGTAACCGAAAAACACAAATGAGAGCTTATCAAAATGTCCGTGAAATCCTCCATATGGACCAAATGTAATAGCAGCTGTCAGTTTACCGGGTCCATTGGTGGCAAGAATGGCATGTCCCGATCCGGGAATCAGCTTGCTAGCTGACGCTGCAGGTGTTGCCTTCAGTTTCTTATCTCGTCCCAGAAGAATCATATCCCATGTCGGTTCCGAAGAGAGGGTTGAAAGAAGCCTTTCATCTTTGTAAGCTGCAAATGCCGGTTCATTTACAGTCTGATTAACAGGTGTATCATTCACAGCATCGCCAAACCTTGGCAGAGAACCGTCAGCCATCAGATAATCAAATGCAATAAGGTACATCTTATGAAGCATCTCATGGCTGTATATGTCAATTCCCAGTCTTCTTGAACCTTCTGCCATAATTGTGAGTGCAGATAATGTATAGTAATGATAACCCCACGAATTCTCATACCACATTCCTTCCGGAAGAACGCTGATATTCATCTGGGTCATAAATCCGTTCTCCTCATCAAGCAGCGCCTGCTTCACATAATCCTTATCTCCAAGGATTATCCCGGCATATAGAAGTGCAGCATTATGCCAGGTCTGCCAGTTCGACTTACCCGACTTATAGACATTTATACAATCTGCCATTGCGCGGATAAGCTTTTCCTCAATATTAATCTTATCACTATCGTTAAGCACCCCGCTTTCATGAATAAGGTCATATGCTTTAACCAGGGGTATCATAAGCATTGATTCATTGAGTGTCTGCTCTGCTATATGTCCGGCAGTTCTGTAAATATCATTCTTCCCTGAAGCAACATCAACATTCTTTTCACCAACAGCTGCATGAACCATAGGGTAATTAAGATAGCGTGAAGCATAACCTTTCAGGATGCCTGCTGTCAGTTTAGCATAACTACTGTCGCCTGTTACCGACCAGGCCCATGCTGCATCTTCTGCCACACTGAAATTCCTGCTGTGCTGCCTGCTGTAGAGTACATTGTCATAAGGGAAGCCGGTATATATCTTTTCACATTCCGGACATTTATGATGATGAGCATCAATGGTTAAAAGTGCTAACTGGCAATCATTGCACTGGTACCACTGATTGTGCTGCCCTCCTTCAGGTGGAAAGAACAGTGTGTCTTCCATTGCCTTATCTGCCCTTTTAAACCTGGCAGCAATAACATCATGATCAGGTCCGGTATGCTTCCATGCTGATTTAAGTCTCTCACGCTCTTCAGAAGTTGCCGAGATAACCGGCCAGTGTGTATCCTCATTATGCTGCCAGTTATTATTGTCAATAAAAGCTTCAATTTCTGCCCTTATCTGCTCGGGAGATTCAGGATGGAACACCTCCTTTTCGCCTGAAAGTGAGTTGCATGAGATAATAATCGTTGTCAGTAAGACTAATCCTGCAATACTTTTCATACTTTCCTGATCTGATTTTACTATGAAGTGGCAAAAAAATAATCACTGCTCATCATGAAAGCTGAGCCCTGAACATTATTTTATTGCTAATATACCAAAAAGTATCCTGGTTATCAGCAAAAAAAACTTCTGTTGTATTATACCATAGCTTTTTTTGAAAGTATGTTTGATCGTTGTTGAAGTCATTTTGCACTTTGAAAACAAATATGGATGCTTACTGTTTAGCCTTGCGTATATTCTATTCAGGTAAGAGATTAAGGGATTTCGCTGCTCGCGGCGCCACGGACTCTTTGGGAGATGCTTTCAAACAAAAATGCCACTTGCGTGGCTCTTTCTATTTTTACTCAATTGGGAGTGTTTAGAAAGTCAAAATCCAATAACCGCAGAGGGCGCAAAGGCGTAACGCAAAGCTCACAAAGTGCTGAATTTATGTATTTTAACTTTGTGTCCTTAGCGATATCTTTGCGTTCTTTGCGGTTAAAAAGAACTTTTTCAACAGCCCCAAATTCATAAAAATAAAAAGGCTGCTTTCGCAACCTTTTTGTTTGAGCGGGAGACGGGACTCGAATGCTGACGCCTTCGGGTCAGCATCCTGACAC
>CAYLYN010000013.1:17140-42427 GCA_964387565.1 uncultured Rikenellaceae bacterium
GAAAAAAAGGAAGCCTGATACTTCCTCTTCATTTGAGCGGGAGACGGGACTCGAATGCTGACGCCTTCGGGTCAGCATCCTGACACCCTGACCGCAAGCGTCAGGGTCGTCAGGACCCGCGACCTAAATAACATTCTTCCCTATGAACCTGACTATGCGTGCCTTTGACAAATTCTTCAACTTGTTCTCTAATATCACTGCCTCTGATCTGCTTGATTTCATTGTACTCCATACCAACTGCCATGGAATACCACTTTTAGTAGCTTTCTCATATCCGCAATTATGACGATTAAGCCTGTCAGATAGATTTTTTGTCTGACCCTTATAATAAGTGTCTGTCGTTTCTGAATAGATTATGTAAACAAAGTAGCACATAGAAAAAAAGGAAGCCTGATACTTCCTCTTCATTTGAGCGGGAGACGGGACTCGAACCCGCGACCCCGACCTTGGCAAGGTCGTGCTCTACCAACTGAGCTACTCCCGCAAAATCTCGGGCAAAAATAAGCATTTTTTTTTATCTGCAAATATCAACCTGTAATTTTGAGATTAATAAAACAGGTATAAACCATTTCATCTTACAGGGCCCCAGCCCATAAGAGTATTATTTTCAAGATACAGCCATGTGGTTTTGTATAGCCACTCTTCCCTCACTGTGTTACCGTTTATCTCACGGTTAATCCTTTCTGCCCTCCCCCAGCTGTCTTTTATCATCTCTGCATTCATCCCTTTCCATATCTTCCCTTCATAAATTCTTGCCGCAATTGAGGATCCATATTTGTTTTCAAGGTAGCTAAACCTGCTTTCAGGTTTTTTTACAGGCTCTTTGTCCGCCGGTATGACCTCTTCTTTCCTATTGTCATCAGCTTCAGCCTGCCCGGCAGTTTCGTCAATAACAGCATGTCTTTTGTAAATAAAACCATCATTGCCTTCGAATGAAACAATAAAAAAAGTGCTGTCGGCTGCAAGAACATCGACTCTGCTTCCCCTCGGTATTATCAGTATTACACTGGTGAGATCATCGGGACTTTTAAAAAGCCTGCTTGATGAAGTCATCGTGGCAGTGACTTTCTTTTCCTGTTGTCCGGTATCCGAACCAAAATACACCTGAACGGACTCTGCCCTGGAGTTTTGTCTGCAAATTGTAACAATTGTTACAAAAATTATCGTCAGGATAATCTTCTTGTCCATATATTAAGATTTTACTCAGATATCAGAGGTTGAATTTACCAATTAAGTACAATAAATGCCAATACCTGGATCTTTTTAAAGAAACATATTATTATGCTTTTTATTATGTCTTTAGTCGGCAAATATTACAAAATCTGACTAATTTAGGCTAAATTAGCCTTGTAGCATAAACAAAAGACTATGTGCCTTGCAGTGCCTGGAAAAATAATCTCAATATCTTCAGAAGACGGGATGAAGATGGCAAAAGTAAGTTTCAGCGGTGTTTTGAAAAATATTTCTGTTGAATGGGTACCCGGGGTTAAGGTGGGAGATTACGTGATCGCTCATGCGGGATCTGCGCTTGGCATAATTGACACTAAAATTGCAGAAGAGACAATTGATCTTTTCAGGCAAATTGAATCAGATTAAATAAGCATCAAATAATCTCAGGTTGAAATATATTGACGAATACAGAGACATAAATGTCATTAATGCTCTGGCTGCTGAGATAAGTAAATTAACCGGACATCAGTGGAACATTATGGAAATATGTGGCGGGCAGACACATTCAATAATGAAATACAATCTTATTGAATTTCTCCCCTCACAGATCAGCCTCATCCATGGACCCGGTTGTCCTGTTTGTGTGACTCCTCTTGAAAAGATCGACAGAGCAATAACCATCGCCGGGATGAATGATGTCATTCTTGTTTCCTATGGTGACATGTTAAGGGTACCCGGTTCCGGTTCCGATCTGCTTCTCGAAAAATCACGAGGCTCAGATATACGTATGGTCTATTCTCCTCTCGATGCAGTCAGGATTGCCGCAGATAATCCCCTGAAAAGAGTGGTCTTCTTTGCAATTGGTTTTGAGACCACTGCTCCAGTAAATGCCTTATCAATCTTAAGGGCAAAGGAACTGAAACTTAAAAACTATTTTGTCTTATGCTCACAGGTCCTTGTTCCACCGGCCCTTAAGCTTGTGCTCACACAAGGATCATCTGTTGACGGATTCCTCGCTCCCGGGCATGTTTGTACTGTAACAGGTTATAATGATTATATTGCCCTTGCACGGGAATTCAGTGTCCCGTTTGTTATTACAGGATTCGAACCTGCCGATATTCTCAGAGGGATATCTGCCCTCATCAAGCAACTGGAGAATCGGGAATGCGATGTTGTAAATGAATACAGGAGAGTCGTCACAAAAGATGGAAACAGCCTGGCTTTGAAAACCATGTACGCTGTTTTTGAAGTATGCGACCAGGAGTGGAGGGGAATTGGGAATATTGAAAAAAGCGGGCTCAGAATAAAAGAAGAGTACTCCGAATTTGATGCCGAAAAACAATTTGTTACAAAGATCACCACCACCAGCGAACCAGGTGTCTGCATAGCCGGGAAAATTCTTAAGGGCCTAAGTAAGCCCACCGATTGCAAGGCATTCGGAAGAGAATGCATCCCGGAGCATCCGCTGGGGGCGCCCATGGTTTCGCTCGAAGGAGCCTGTTCAGCATATTATCGCTACTAATAAGTATTTTATGAAAAGTAATTGCCCGGTTCCATTCAGCTCATTCGATGCAATTACCCTGGCTCACGGCAGCGGAGGCAAGCTTACCGATCAGCTTATCAGGGAACTCTTTATCAGTGAGCTCGATAATTCCTGGCTCAGGGAATCGCATGACGGAGCTGTTCTAGAGATAGAAGGAAGACTTGCATTTACTACTGATTCATTTGTTGTCAGTCCAATATTCTTCCCGGGAGGCAATATCGGGGATCTTTCAGTTAATGGTACAGTGAATGATCTGGTATGTTGCGGAGCTGTACCGGAATACCTGTCCCTGGGACTGATAATTGAGGAGGGACTGAAGATGTCAGATCTGAAAATAATTATTTCGTCAATAAAGGATGCTTGCAGAAAATCAGGTGTGAGTATAGTGACCGGTGATACAAAAGTTGTCGAAAAAGGCAAGGGCGACAAGATATTTATTAATACCACAGGTATCGGGAGGGTACCTGATGGCATTGACATTTCGCCAGGCAGGTGTACAACGGGTGATAGTATAATTGTTACGGGAACCATAGCTGATCACGGCATTGCAATCCTCTCATCGCGCGAAGGCCTTGGTTTTGAATCAGGTATAAAGAGCGATACTGCCTCACTCAGCGAACTCCTGGAAGTGATACTGAGCGTGACTAAGGATATCCATGTACTACGTGATCCGACAAGAGGAGGTGTGGCAGGTACACTTAATGAAATAAGCAAGGCATCGGGACATGGAATATTAATCATGGAGGACAGGATCCCTGTTGCCGATGATGTCAGGGGTGCCTGTGAAATAATGGGCTTCGATCCCTTATACGTTGCCAATGAAGGAAAACTGATTATAATTTTACCCGAAGTGCAATCACAAGGAGTACTGGAGGCACTAAGAAATCACCCTTTGGGTAAAAATTCCTCTGTCATCGGCAGGGTCACTGAAGGACCATCTCTCGTAAAATTAAAGACAGTTGTTGGTTCAACAAGGATTGTAGATATGCCCACGGGAGAACAACTTCCGAGAATCTGCTGAACTGCAAAATAGAGTCAAGATCACGACACCAGTTCCTTCAGCCAGCGGTACCACTCTTCCATCCCTTCTCCGGTTTTTGCCGAGACTTTCATGAACTGAAGCTGCGGATTAACCTGGTGGCCAAATTCAACAGCTTTTTTTATATCATAGTCGAGATATGGCAGCAGATCGCACTTATTTAAAATGCACAGGGAAACCGATCTGAACATATGAGGATATTTAAGTGGCTTATCCTCTCCTTCCGTCACACTCATAATTACTACTCTCCAGCTTTCACCAAGGTCAAACAATGAAGGGCACACAAGGTTTCCCACATTTTCAATAAAAACGACCGAGCTGTCCCATGGTCTAAGCTTCTTCACTGCCTTGTTTATCATTTCAGCATCCAGGTGGCATCCGCTGCCTGTATTAACCTGAACAACCGGAACTCCTGTTTCCCTTATTCTTTCAGCATCATTCATAGTCTGCTGATCACCTTCAATTACTGAAAACCTTATCTCCTCTTTCAGATCATTGATGGTTCTCTCTAGGAGGGTGGTCTTTCCCGATCCCGGTGAACTCATGAGATTTATTGCCGTAATTGCTTTTGCTTCGAACATTCCCCTGTTTCTCTCTGCCAGCAGGTTGTTTGCGACAAGGATATCAGTCCCGATATGAACTGTTCTTCCTCCATGTTCCGGCTGATCATGAGTATGTCCGGTACCTGAATGATGATGATGATCAGCACCATGATGGTGACTGTGAGAGTGATGATGCTGATCATGATGGAGATGATGATCCTCATCATGATTCGCCTGATCTTCTCCTGGGATCCTGATAACGGCTTCTTCACCCGGTTTTCCGCACCCGCAAGTATCACACATATCTCTGATGTTTATTCAATTGTTATTGACTTTACAATAAGCTCCCTGCCTTTTATTATCTCAAGGTTAAAGGAGTTACACGTGTCACAGCATCCGATGGGATCATTCAGTTCAAATTCATTGAGGCACTCCCTGCACCTGGCGACTCCCTCCGGTTTATCAACCAAAATTTCTGCCGATTCAATTATTGATCCCGGTTTAAGGTGTGTAAGCGCAAAATCAAGTGATCCGAATTCAACCCCCGATAATTTCCCGATTTCAAGACTTACCTCTGAAACACGACCTCCACCGTTTCTCTCTACTGCCAGGGAAACAATATTTATTATATTCTGTACAACCGAGAGTTCGTGCATAATTAAATCCTCCCGTTAATTCCGGTCTTTCTTCTGGCTGCAGCAACTATAATCTGTCCCAATGCCAGCCCCCCGTCGTTTGCAGGAACCTGATGATGAAAATATACGAAAAATTTCTGATCCGACAACTCCCTTATCACCTTTTCTGAAAGGTACTTATTCTGGAAAGTGCCACCGGAAAGAACAACTTTTCTGATACCTGTCATTCTACCAATCACCTTTACTCCTTCCACAATTGACCTTGTGACTGTGTTGTGAAATAGAGTCGAAATTTCTCCAACTGGTCTCCCCTTTTCCATGTCGTCAAGAATACTTGAAATGGTGTCTCCAAATGATATCACATCATCTTTTAGCTCAAAATTATAGCTGTCTGTCAATCCGGGAATAATTGCTGATTCTAACCTGACAGGAGCCTCTGCCTGGTAAGATGAGAAAAGACATACCCCCGTTATAGAGGCAACAGCATCAAACAGCCGGCCGGCACCTGAATAGAGGCAGGTATTGACATTTGCTTCTATCAGATTTTGATAGATGCGGATATTATGAGGACCTATCTCCTGTATCTTAAGCTTCTTTATCCGCAGGAGGGGGTCTATTCCGTACTTTACCATATAAGCAAGTCCTGATCTCCATGGTTCAGGGGATATTTTATCAGCTCCTGCTATCGGGATATTTTCAAAATGAAGAAGTCGTTCAAAATCACACAAGTCTCCAACCAGAAATTCACCTCCCCAGATAGTGCCGTCGGTTCCGAGACCAACTCCATCGAGTGCCACGCCGATGACTTTCTCGTCAAGTCTGTTATCGGCCATGCACGATGCAATGTGAGCATGGTGATGCTGAACCTCCTCTATTCTGATACCCATATCCGATGCCAGGTCTTCTGCAAAAGACGAAGACAGGTAATCTGGATGAAGATCCCTCGCAACGAGATCGGGATTGAATCTGTACATATCTGCAAACCGCCTAAATGATTCCGAATAAAAATCAAACGTCTCAGAATTTTTAAGGTCGCCGATATGCTGGCTCATTATAACCTGCTGCCCTTTACCTATTGCAAAACAATTTGCAAGTTCGGCACCTGCTCCGAAAATACCTTCGGCCCGTAGAGATATATTAACAGGGGAAGGAACATAACCTCTGGACCGCCTTATTATGAATTCCCGTTTTTGTATTGACCTGCATACCGAATCGTCAGCTCTGTTATATATCTCACGATTATAAAAAATTAACGCATCGGCAAGAGGTTTCATTTCCGACAGAGCCGATTCATCAGAGATCACAACCGGCTCATCTGAAAAATTGGCACTTGTGAAAACAATAACACTACTTGCCAGTTTTGCGAAAAGCATAAAATGAAATGGCATATATGGAAGAATAACACCAACAGTATAAAGTCCGTTTGCAACTGACGGAGCCGTCATACCTTTTCCTTCCAGCAGGACAACCGGTCTCCTCCATGATGTCAAAAGCTCTTTCTCTTCCGGACCCAAAACTGCAATATTCTCAACAGCAGTAATATCCCTGCACATTACTGCAAATGGTTTTCCTTCCCTCCCCTTGGCATCCCGGAGTCGCAGGACAGTCTCTTCATTTCCAGCATCACAAAGCAGATGGTATCCTCCTGTCCCTTTGAGGCCAATTACAGATCCGTTATCTATTAATTCTGCTGCAATTCCGGCTATTTCGGAGATGCTCATGTTGCTTTCATTTTCAAAGACCTGTCCGAGTTCCGAATTCAGTACTTTTCCTCCCCTTTCCGGTGTGAAAAAATGAATTGAATATGCCGGGCCGCAATTATTACATGCAACCGGCTGGGCATGAAACCTGCGGTCATTTATGTCCTCGTACTCCTCACTGCATTTTTCACACATGGTGAACCCCGACATTGTTGTCATTTTCCTGTCGTATGGGACTCCTTTTATTATTGAGAAGCGGGGACCGCAACTGGTACAGTTTATAAGAGGATAGTCTATACGATTAGGCTGGGTGGTCATATCTGAAAGACAGTCACTGCAAACTGCAATATCAGGACTTATATTTGTAATTTCATCCGAATGGCTTAAGCTTTTAACTATTGAAAAACCTGAAAATACCCTTGACTCAACCTTGTCGTAATATATTTCATCAATTTTTGAATGAAGAGGTGCATCCATTCTGATCTTTTCGATGAATGCGTCAAGTCCTTTGTGATCAGAATTTACAAAAATATATACACCATTGTTGCGGTTTTCGACAGTGCCGGAAAGGTTCAGCTTGCCAGCGAGCCTGTGAACAAATGGCCTGAAGCCGACACCCTGAACAAGACCTTCGATCCGGATTTTATATGTATTAATTTCAGCCAATGAAATATCGGTTATTTTATTCCAGCCTGCCCCTTGATTACATAACACTCTATTCTTCATCAAACGACAGAGGGATCCTTTGGCAGGATAAAGGTAAATTTTGTCCACACTCCTTCTTCACTGCTTACCCAAATCTTTCCATTATGGTTTTCAACTATCAGCTTGGCTATGGAAAGACCCAATCCTGATCCTGAATCTATATTCTTAGGAACATTTGAAGCCCGGTAAAATTCATCAAAAACCTTTGAAAGTTCATTCTTCGGTATGCCAATTCCCGAATCAGAAATTTCTGTAATAATATGATCGTGGTGGTTTTTTACCGTAAATGAAATATGTCCGTTGGATGGTGTATACTTTACAGCATTTAAAAGCAGATTTGAATACAATTCTTCTATTGTGAAAGGATTTCCGATGATCATCTGTATTGATTTGTCAATAAAATAATTGAAGTCTATTGACTTATCTTTGGCAAGCATCTGGACCGGGCTTACTATTTTAGCTATAAGGTCTTTAAATACAATCTCTTCAAATTCAAGATCGTGTTTCAATCGTTTTCTTGTAAGATTCAGGAGGTTTTTTACAAAGTCCGACAGCAATTCCGTGCGATCATAAGTCCGGTTTGCAAATTCTTTCTGAACCTCATTAAGCGGTCCTGCCACTCCAGACCTTATTACTTCAATACAACTAAGGATAGCTGCAACATGTCCCTTAATATCATGTGTGACACGAAGGACATACTCATTTTTCAGTTTATCCTGATTTTCCAACTCAATGTTGGCTTTAACATAGGATTCTTCGCTTTTTATCGATCTGTAAATTATCATATGCGAAAGACTCACTATTATTACTGCAGAGCAGAGAAATACGAAGCCTGTTCCGAAAATGTAAAAAATGTTTTGATACAGATCGTCTTCAGCAAATCCTGTGAGGTTATAGTGAGGGATCAGAGAAAAATACTCAAGTGCAACCAGCACGGCTACAAGAAGGACTGCAAATATTGTGTATAAATAGCTTTTTAAAGTGGAAAATATTGAGCTGGCAATGATCATATGAAAAAAATAGAAAAGGATCAGCGGATTCTCAATCCCGCCTGAATAATGAAGTATGAAGGTCAGGAGGATCAGATCGGTTATTATCTGCAGGTCAATATCCATTTTGATATGCATTATCACCCTGTCGCCTCCGCCCCTGGTGATCCGTCGCAGGATAACTGAATGAAGAACGTTAAATGTAAAAAGAAGAAAAGAGAGGAAATATATCGGCACTTCCTGAATTGGAATATCAAATAAATGCCTAACTACAAAATTCGATGCTATCAGGACAAATAAAGCAATCCATCTGATCCGGATAAACCATCTGGCAAAATGTATATGTGCCGGAATCAGTTTTTCATTCATGATTTGTAAATTATTAATGAATGCTAGTTTTCCTGCATGCTATCCAGTGGGAACTGATCAGTTTTCTGCCTATCCTGTCATACCTTATGATATTAAGATCAAATTATTCCTTTTCCGGCCAGTTTTTCCATTTGCTGGTCTTCTGTCTTAGTAACTCTTCAACCTCACGAAAAAGTTCATCAAATTTAACCGGCTTGTCCAGGAAGGAATCTACCGGCAGGTATTCTCCATCTGTATCAGGTGAAAAATTTAAGAAAGGATTTTGCGAATTAATGGCAGTTAACATCAGTATCGGAGTCGAAGCAAACCGGGCATCAATTCTAATTTTATTTGCAAAATCGAATCCTTTTGATTCACCCCTGGAGCCAAACATGACATCAAGGATAATCAAATCCGGATTTTCCTGCTTTAATTTCTCGTAACCTTTGTCCGGATCATATTCAAAAATAATATCGTACTCCCTGGTCTCCAGCATTTTTTTCATGGCAGCTACCAGGTCGGTATCATCTTCCACTATCAGTATCTTTGGTCGTTCATTCATAACATTTTTCCTCCGGAGTAAGTTATTCTATTAAATGCATTAAACTGTGAAAAAGACTGAACCGATTTAAAGGGATCTCAGGCAATGAACCGTAAAATATTGTCATTCAACATATGTAAATTACAAAGAAAATGGAGAAATCACAAAAAAATTAAATTCATTTTAACCATTCTGCCTTTGAAAATTCTATCCGGTTCTTCAATTACAAATTATGCTATCAGCTTGTTAATGATATCTGTTATTTCATTTGCCTTTGTCATCACCACAGGGGTCAAATGCTCCCCCACACGCAGATCGGCAGGCTGTATACCAAGCACATAGACGTTCATCTTCAGAAACTCCGATACTCTTTTAAGCGAAATATTGTGACTTGAAATATTGAACTCAGTCACCCGGCTGACAGGGATTATATCAGCAAACCCGGGTTCCCTGTTAAAATCCGCGCAATCGGCAATAATCAGAATATCAGGAGAAAGCGAATTAATTTTTGGAATATAGTTCTCAATGCTTACCTCTGCCAGGAGAGTTGAGAAATTACCGGATTGTTTAATCCCCGAAACGATATAAACGCCTGCACCATCGTCGTTCCTGAGAACATTGCCAACACCGACAAACAGTATTTTTTTGTCTTTATTTCCCAGTATATTTATAAGCTTCAGTTTCAATCAGAGAAGGTTTTTAACTTGCACAATACGCTGACAGTTCGGACATAAAATATTGAACATATCTTTTCTTTTAAGGTCATCTTTAATATCAATGTCTGTATTTTCCGAAGATTCAAGGAGACCTTCGTTCAGGATACCAAGACTTAAGGTTGATGAGTATCCCTTTGGTCCAAGTTTATTGAAAAGAAATAGAATATGTTCTTTTGTGGTTATCACATCGCCACAGTATTTGCACATTAGAAGCTCTTTTTTCTGGATTTCGATGTTGCTCTTAAGATCGAAGACAGCAATATCAAAGATCCTGTTGGACAGTTTTACTCCCTTCCCTGTAATACAAAATGCCTCGCATTGGCCGCAAAAGATACAACGGCCCCAATCCCTTGTTATTGAACGCATTCCATTTTCCCTGTCATCTGAAATAGTAATTGCCAGCGGGGGACAAACATTGGCACATGTCAGGCACCCGATGCAGTTTTTATCATCAACAACCGGTTTGCCCCTGAATTTTTCTGCCGGGATATGTTCCCTGAACGGGAACGAAGATGTGAATGCCGGAGTAACAAGGGAAATAACAGCTTCTTTTAATTCTCTCAGCTTAGGATACCTCATCGCTATTCTCTTTATCATTTTTCTGATCGAACGCCCCTCCAAAACAATCAGCCTCATATTCATCAACAATACTCTTTTCCCAGAGCCTGATCCCAAATATGTGAGCTCCACGTATAAGAGCGTGAGCTCCGACCGTAGATGTAAAAAACAATATGGGTACTGCAAGGAGCCCTTTTATACCTGATTCGCTTAGACCATACCGGATGACCAGGCTTAACATGATACAGCACGCACCCAGGGTGACGCACTTGGTAGCTGCCTGAAGGCGGTTATATATATCGGGGAGCCTGATCAGCCCAAGGCAACCAAACAGGCTGAAAACAAGCCCGATACCAATTAATATATTGCTTATTATGCTACTCATCCAATCTCCTCCTTCCCAGATATTTTGCCATTGTTAAAGTGCCGATGAAACTAAGGATGATCCATGCAATACCAATATCAATAAGGAATGCTTTCCCGGTGCTGATACTCAGCACCACGCAGATCCCCACAACAACTATTCCCATAATCTCAATGGCAACAACCCTGTCGGCAACGGTCGGCCCTTTTATCACTCTGTACAGGCACAGGGCGACAAGAAAGATCAGAAAGTAAAATGCAAAATCAATCCATCCCATTATTCAAAGATCTTAGTTAATAATTTTTCAAATTTTCCTGAAATTTTATAGGTATAATGTTCAGGGCTGGTATCTTCAAGGTATATACAATGAACATAGAGTGAATCTCCTATTAAGTCGACTGAGATTGTACCTGGTGTCATGGTAATTGAATTGGCAAGTATGGTCCTGGACAAGGCACCCTTAAGAGAAAGCCTGACTTTAACAATACCTGGCCTTACTGGCATGGCAGGATGCAAAACCCTGTATGCAACATCAAAATTTGCCTTTATGCATTCCCATATGAAATAAAGTAAATATACCAGCGACCAGAAATAACGTTTCGGATGAATCAGTTTTCGGACATCAATACTGAAGTACCTTGAAAAAATAAGTGTGGTGATCAGGGACACAATAGCCCCGGCTATCAGATTATGACCGTATAATTTTCCGGTCAGTAATAACCATGTGGCATAACACATCAGAAAGTAGATCACAGTATTCATTTTTTTCATTTACTTTAATAATGAAATAAGTGAGTTGACAGCGGGCATCAGGAATGTTTCCCTGATACCCGGGATGATCATCAGGCTCATAAAAAAACAGAGTAATACCAGGATTATCATTGACATCTGCATCAGGAAAGGTACTTCCTTCAATTTTATGAAACTGTCTTTTTTTAGCTTATCAAGGAAGGCATAACGCTGCACTTTCATAAAAGAGGCAAGGGTTATAATACTAACCAGAACAGCCAGAAGGGCAAGAAAATAGAAGCGGCCCTGAATAGCAGCTATAATAATGATAAGCTTACTGAAAAAACCGTTAAATGGTGGTATGCCTGATATTGAGAGGGAGGCACCAAGTGAAGTTGCCGATGTTACCGGTAATATTTCTGAAAGCCCTCCCAGTTCCTTCAGGTTACGTGTGCCCGTTGCATACTCCACGGCACCGGCATTAAGGAACAACAATCCTTTAAAAACCGAATGGTTGAACATATGAAATAAACCGCCGGCAAGAGAGAGGATGGCAATATTTCTGTCACCTCCTTCTGAAAGAATAAGCATTGAAATACCAGCCGCCATTACAACGTAACCCATCTGGCTTATGCTGTGGTATGCAAAAAGTCGCTTCATGTCCCATTGCCCTATTGCCAGGATAACGCCTGCAACCATTGAGATCACTCCTATTGTTGTAATTATAATGCTTATTTCGTGTGAAAGCTGGAACATATTGAAGAATAACCTCAACAGAGCATAAATCCCAATAGCCTTTATCAACACACCCGACAGCATTGAGGATATAGGGGACTGTGCTGAGGAATGAGCATCGGGCAGCCATGCATGAAATGGGATCAGAGCCGCCTTAAGACCGAATCCGGCAATAAAAAACAACTGGATAAATATCGTGATCTTACCTCCCGGGGCAAGCTTCAAGACCTTTGAAATATCTTCAATGTTCAGGGTGCCTGTATACCAGTAGGTCAAAGCCAGTGCAAACAGTATCAGCAGTGAGGCCATTCCTCCCAGAACCTGGTATTTAAAAGATGCTTCCAGCTCATCCCTTGAGCTTCCGAATGCCACGAGTGCATATGATGAAATCACGGATATTTCAAGGAACACAAAGAGGTTAAAAAGATCACCGGTTATAACAACCCCGTTCATTCCGGCAACCATCAGGGAGAAGAGAACATAGAAATAATTCTCACCGGTAAATTTCTTCATATAAGGTACTGCGTACAAGCTTACGAGAAATCCTACAAGGTTTATAATGACAAGCATCGACATTGCCAGTCCGTCAACTACCAGATGAATTCCAAGAGGAATGTTATTTACAGGTTCCCAGCCTCCAACTTTGTATACCAGGATCTCATTCCCGGAGTTGATAAGCATGCAGAATGCTGTTATAAGAAGCAGGAGAAGCCCGGCTGCTGGCAAATATTTAAAAACGGAAGGGATAAGTTTCCAGACCAGTGGTATCAGAAAAGCTATTCCAAGAGGTACAATGACAAACAGGGGTATCAGTGAAACCATCATTCAGCCTTTTAAATTGTTAATCTTGTCTATATCAAAGGTTTTATACTTTTTATAAAGTTTAATTGCTATGGCAAGAAGCAAAGCAGTAGTTGCAAGTCCAATAACAATTGCAGTAAGCACAAATGCCTGTGGCAGAGGATCAACATACCTGACTGATCCTGCCGCATTCAGATCAACTATCGGTGCTACGCCTCCTTCAATATACCCGGTCATAATAAAAAACAGGTTCAGGCTGTACTCCATAACACAAAGCCCGATTATTATCTTAATAATGTTTTTCCGGGTCAGAACACCATAGAGACCGATCAGAAACAGGATAAAACAGAGAATATAATTCAGCATATCACTCCTCCTTTTTAAATATTACAAAAGCCAGAAATATTGACAATAATCCGGCGGCAACCTCTATTCCGACAAAAATGTTGTAAAGAGGGATGACACCTGCACTTACCAGCTCTCCGGGTGTGCCGGATGGCAGAAAATTTCTGAAGAAAACGTGTGAGGTCAGAAACAACCCGACTGTAGCAAAGAGAAGGAAAAGCAAAATACCGCTTCCTTCGGCAAGTGATGAATCTTCTTTTTCCTTCTTAAGCCGGAAATATTGAATTCCGTTGGCTATAATCAGCAGAATGAACGACCCGGCAATTATTGTACCTCCTGCAAATCCTCCTCCTGGTGTTAAATGGCCATGAAATATTATATAGCAGCCATACAGAAAGACAAGGCCTGATATCAGCGCTGCGACCTGTTTTACTATCGGAGTCATTCCTTTCATTGTTATTCCTTTTTATGTGTCTTTAATCGCAGTATGGCTAAAACTCCCATCACTGCCGTGAACAGAATTGTTGCTTCACCAAGTGTGTCATATCCCCTGTAGTCGAATACAACTCCCGTAACAAGATTGACCGAGCCGGTGCCCTTAACACCATTACTTATATATTCGCTTGCCATTCTGGTTTCATGGATTCCAAGCGGATTAAGGTCTCCGGTAGCCAGAATAAAAAGATATACAAGGATAAGTCCTCCGGCAACTGCGAAAATAATATAGTACAGGCTGCGCAGATTTATATATGATTTCCCTCTTAACCTTACTGTTTCCTTCTCGGAGAGATCTTCACCCGTGCTGATTATCAGGACAGATATCATAATTATAAGTGATATCGTCTCAACAACTATCTGTACAATTGCCAGATCCGGAGCTTTTAATATCAGGAAGGCAATAACAAGACAATATCCGACAATGCCATATGAGACTATTGATGAAAGAAGGTCTTTTGCATGTAGCGAAAATATCGAACCTGCAATCATAATTAGTAATATCAGGGCAAGGGCAATTTCCATAACAGGATGAATTATATTAGCATAAACAATAATAGTATTATAAGCCCTGATATCAACCAGGTTATATAGAATGGGAGTATCCCGGTATGCAGGGAGCTTGCAACCCTGCTGCACGAGAAGATCATGTTCCTGCAGAGATCATATATGTCGAACCATTTTCTTGCAGCTCCATAATAAAATCCCGAAAATATCCTGTTCTTACTGATAGTCCTGTAGAAATCGAGGACACTTGCCTTCCTCACATCCTGGTCTTTTTCACCCCCGATAAAACTGTCTTCCACTCTGAACTTTTTAATCCTCCCTGCGAGATAAAAACCAGCACCCAGAAGGATGGAGACTCCGAAAAGAGTCGCAACCTGCGAAGATTGCCATATACCATTGAATTCAAATCCTGAATAAAGTGGTCTGATTACCGATGGTATCACAACACCTGTTGCAAATATTCCGATTATTATGCATAAAATAGCAAGGATGCTCATTGGTGTCATCATCAGGGTTTTTGTCTCATAGTTTTCTGCTACCCTGGTCTTTGCACGACCCAGGAAAACTCCTGCAAGGAACTTTATGAAGCTGGCCAGCGTGAGTGCCGACCCTAAAACGGCAAGTCCCAGCCAAAGCATCCAGAGCCGGTTTGCTACACCGGCTTCCTGTCCGAAATCGATGATCGCCTGGTAGATAAGCCATTTAGATGCAAATCCGTTCAGTGGAGGAACACCAGAAATTGAAAGGGAAAATATCAGGGCTGCGAGGAATGTCAGTGGCATAATCCTGGCAGAACCTCCAAGATGTTCAATATTATCGGTACCGAACCTGTCCTCAACGTTACCGGCGACCAGGAACAGTCCCGATTTATAAACAGTATTGTTTAACATATGAAATAACCCGCCGGCGATTCCGAGCGGACTCCCGAGACCTAATCCAAGTACCATATAGCCAACCTGGGAAACTGCATGATAGCCAAGCAGTTGTTTTGTATTATGCTGCATGAGGGCCATCATTACTCCCGATATTATTGTAACTACACCAATGATAACCAGTATCAGCGTTATTATTTCCGTGGTACTGAACAGGGTTGTACAGATGCGGAACATAAAATAGATACCCAGAAGTTTATCAAGCGAAGCAGGTAAGAGAGCAGTTGATGATGCGGGTGCTTTTTTGGCAAAATCGGGGACCCAGGAATGAAAGGGGAATGCCCCTGCTTTGGTGAAACTGCCAATCAGGAGTGCAAACAGTGCAATTGCGCCCAGTCCAGTATCAGTCGGTATCATTCCTGAAGAAAGGCTGTAGGAGGCATTTATTTTATATACTATTCCAATTCCAATAATCATTATAGTATCAGATGCGCCGATCAGAATCATTGTTTTTTTTGCAGCTGCTGCGCTCTCCTCATCGTAGCCCTTAATAAGCTTATAAAGTAATATCCCCAGTATTCCCCAGCAAAAAATAAAGAATAAAAGGTGGTCGGACAAAACCGCTAGCGAAGAAAAGGCAGAGGTTAACAGAACATATGAATAATATCCCTTTATTCGATGCTTTGTTTGAGTATAAGAGATTGAGTATACAGCGACCAGAAATGTAAGGAAAGTGATTAGCAGGACAACAAGTTTTGCAATATTATCAACCATTAATCCCCCGAACTCTTTCAGGAAATTGCTGTAATTTTCGAAGTGAACTCCCAGCCCGGGAACAAGTATTATTTCACATCTTGCCGGCTGGGTTTTATCGAAAAAAAGAATAATTGCAAAAAGTAAGGACATTGCCGATATGACTGAAGCGGTGAATCCCGAAATTTTCCTGAGAGATTCAGGCATCAGAAATAAAATAAGTCCTGCAAGCAAAGGGATCCATAAAATAAATAGAAACTCGTCCATAGTTATTCCTTTACATACTCATTTTTAGATCGCTGGTTTTCTTTTGTGATAATCTGATCATGTCAAGCCCGTTCATTATCCTGGTTCCTGTACAGTAATCATAAGCAAATGCCATTCGTTCAGTACAGCAATAACACGGATCAACTGCTGCCAGGATAATAGTGGCATCAGCGATGGTCTGCCCAATACAGGATTTCTTGAATGTAGCAATGTTGACATAGCTTGGGGCCCTGATCTTATGTCGCACAGGCGAGTTTGATCCATCCGATTTCACGAAATGGAAGACCTCACCCCTGGGAGCTTCAGCTCTTCCGAAACCCATTCCTTCCGGTATATTCTTTACATTGACTGCAATATCACCCTCTTTAAGCAATTCCATTTTAGCCAGACACTGTTCTATAATCGAGATTGATTCATATATCTCAAGAAGTCTGACCTCGGCTTTTGCGAACACATCACAGCCTTCGGATGTTATGACTTTCCAGTTGACAAGAGGATATGCAGCATACGGATCATCTTTTCTTACATCCGCCGGAATACCTGAAGCCCTTGCCGTTGGACCTACTGCACCAAAATTTATTATATCCTCCTTTGACAGTATACCAACGTTCTTTGTCCTTGCATGAATTACAGGATCATCCATCACAGCACCGGTCAGAAGATCAGCTTTAGGTTTCAGAGTATCGAGTGTCTTCCTGATGTCGGGAACAGACGAATTTGGAATATCCCTTCTGACACCACCTATCCTGAACATAGCATAATTATTACGGTTGCCTGTTATTCTTTCAAAGAGGTCGAGAATTATCTCACGGTATTTCCAGGCCCACATAAAGACAGTATTGTAACCAAGGAAGTGGCCCGCAAGGCCTACCCATAAAAGGTGGCTGTGCAGTCTTTCAAGTTCTCCGATTATCGATCTGATATATTTTGCTCTGTCGGGGATTTCGGTCTGCGCTATCTCCTCCACGGCATTGGCATACGCAAAAGGATGAGAGGTGGAACAAATCCCGCACACTCTTTCGACTACAAAGAAAACCTGGTCGAAAGTTTTTGATTCATTTATCTTTTCAATCCCGCGATGGTTATAACCTGTTTCCCATTCAATATCCTTTACAATTTCCCCGTCACAATAAAGCTTGAACAGTTCAGGTTCTTCCTGAAGGGGATGGTAAGGACCGATTGGTATAATTGTCTGTGTGCTCATTTTTCAATCAGTTTAATGATCCTTACTTTTTTTCCTGGCATAAGGGAATTCGTTATCCTTCCAGTTACCATCAGATATCAGTTTGGTCAGTTCAGGGTGGTTGATGAATCTGATCCCGAACAGTTCATGGATCTCACGTTCGATCCAGTTGGCTGCATTGATGAGATTTGCAAGGGATTCTATCTCGGGTTTGTTTTCATCGAGCTCTGTGCGAAGGTTAACTATATAACCGTTCCTGTCGTCGCTGAAGTGGTAAATGACTTCGTACCCCTTGTCCGAGACCATTCCAGTTGCAATTATAAATCTGTACGAGAGTTCATCAAGAAAATAATTTGCTATCTCCGGAAGGGCTTCTTTCCGGATGTGTATTACAAGCCTTTTTCGTTGCTGGACAAAAATCCTGGTGATATCGCTGTTGAAATTCAGCTTAAGTATATCGGGCAGTATGTCGTAGTTTATATTCCCCATTATCTACTTGTTTGTTAGTTTGACTATTCCTGCTAGGATAGCTTCAGGTTTTGGAGGACACCCCGGGATATAGGCATCGACAGGTATTATGTTGTCAACCGGTCCCGCGAAAGTCATTCCTTCAGCAAAAATGCCACCTGTACATCCGCAGGCCCCGAAGGCTATAACCAGTAAAGGTTTGGGTGCCTGGTTGTAAAGCTCAAGCAGTCGCTCCCTGCATTTCCTGTTAATAGATCCTGAAACAAGCAGTACATCAGCATGCCTGATCGAGCCAACAAGCTGGATACCAAATCGCTCTACATCATACCTCGCTGTAAGACAATCAAGGATTTCGATGTCGCAATTGTTGCAGGATGCACCTCCAAAATGAAATACCCACAACGATTTCTTAAAACAGTAACTACCTAGGCCCAACTTCTTTTTATTTTTACAGGTTAACAGTTGTCAAAAAAATTGCAAGCACGGCAAGCAGGCTCATCCAGATAAAGAAAAATCTCATTGCCTGATTGATTTTAACTCTTGGATTTGTATTCCGCATCAGAGTTATCAGTAATATTACAAGTACAAGTTTAAGCACTGACCAGAGTATCCCCGCTCCATGGAAGCTGAATCCTCCCATCAACAGGGTTATCATTAGTGAAGGAAGGGCGAATAGCATGACATAGCGGGCCATTTTGATAATTGCATATGCACTTCCGGAATATTCAATAAATACTCCGTGAGCAATTTCAGTTTCAGCCTCCGACATGTCGAAGGGCACAAAGGCCAGCTTTGCCTGAATAACGAATAAGATTACTATGAAGAGAATGATCCCTGAAACTGTTCCGATAAAAGCTCCTCCGGTCTGCTGTTTATAAAGTATATCGCTAATTGTAAGATTCATATCCGCCTTAATTACTATAGCTGCCAGGGCAAGAATAAAAGCAAACTCATACGACATGATCAGCTTCATCTCACGCGAGGCACCAATAGCCCCGATTGGATTCCCTGATGCAAGTGCCCCTATTATATATGTAAGTGAAGGAATAGCCAGCAGGTAGAAGATGACAATGAGATCGCCCCTGAATCCTGCTCCAGGAATGAAGGAGGGAAGAAGGATAAACACATTGGCAAGACTGGCGCTGAACAGGGCGAAAACCGGTGCCCCGAGGAATGTATACCTGGCGCCGTATTTAGGCAGGATAGTCTCTTTGTAAAAAAGCTTTCCAAGATCATAGAAAGGCTGAAGGAAAGGAGGTCCTTTCCGGAACTGCACCCTTGCTGTAATCTTTCTGTCGTACCAGGATAACACACCACCGATCAGCACAGAAAATATCATTCCGGGGAATACGATTAAATAAAAGAGGTCCTTTATCATTTTCCGGTGTTATTCATGTTTTAATTTTTCCCAGGTCACTTCTTTGACCAGTACCTTATCATTCAGCCTGTGGATATAATTGGCCGGATTCTCATCCATCTCAGTTATTGTCAATGCATTCTCGCTGCAGGTCTCGACACAAAGGAGCTTTGTCACATTTCCGTTGAGATTGCAGTAATTGCATATAGACTTTCTCACTTCAAAGAAGCTGTTCATCATTGTGCCGAAAGGGCAGGCTGTAACACACGATTTGCATGCAACACAAAGATTTGCAGCTCTTGACAATAAACCGTTGCTGTCCTTTTCGAGGGCTTCAGTCGGACAAACTGCTATACAGGGAGCATCTTCGCACTGTCTGCAGGTGAACCTGAATGCAGCCTTTTCCAGTACCTGCTTCATCCCATTATTACCGGGGTGATAATCATAAGAACACTCAACAGAACAATCGTTACATTGACGGCATTTCATAAGGTTAATTAATATTTTTTTGCTCATCGGTGTTTGTATTATGAATACCCGTTCACTAATCTTCTATTGCATTAATTTTCACTTCCATATCTCAGGATTATGCTTTATCTCGTCATATGTAAAGACAGGTCCGTCTTTACAGACAAAGAATTCACCCATCATGCAGTGCCCGCATTTTCCAAGACCACAAGACATGTTTTTTTCCATAGAGAGGTAAATCTGCTCGTCTTTGTATCCCATCTCAAGCAGTTTGAGAGTCCCGAATTTCATCATAACAGGCGGACCGCATACAACTGCTACGGAGTTCTCAATTTTCATGTTCACCTTATTAAGAAGGGTGGTCACAACTCCCACCGGTTCCTTCCAGTCAGCATCAGGTTTGTCAACAGTCCTGTAAGCTTCAAATTTATCGATGCTGTTCAGCCTGTTGAACAGTGGCTTATATATACAGTCGGAAGGAGTTTTTGAGCCATAGCAAAGTACAACCCGTTTGAGCTGATCCTTAATTGCTTCAAGGGCATAGAGGAGCGATCGTATTGGCGCCAGTCCGCAGCCACCTCCCAGAATAAGCACCTCCTTTCCGTAAAACTTTTCAACCGGATAGCCCCTGCCGAATGGTCCTCGGATACCCAATACCTCACCTGGCTTAAGTTTATGGAATTTCTCAGTCACATACCCGGTCTTCATTATGGTAACTTCCATCCTGTCAGTTATTAGTGGGGATGAGGATGGAGTAAAAGGAGCTTCTCCAAAGCCATTAAGTGTAAGCTCAATAAATTCGCCCGTATTGAATCTGAATGGTGATTCAGGAACAAGAACAAATGTCTTGATCATTGGTGATTCTTCAATAACCTCTTCAACAGATGCTTTTAAAACCTTATATATACTGTCGTTTGCCACTGATTATCTGTGTTAGGTTCAAACCATGTCCCTGATAACTTCATTCTTATTTATTTTCGCAATACAAGCATCGATACACCTTCCGCAGCCAGTGCAGGCAATTGCATCGAAGCGCTGAGGTTTCCAGACATATTTGCACATATATCTGTTTTTGAACCTGACCCTGAGTTCCCTGAGTGGGTCCTCCCCTCCTGCCACACGTTCAAAAGCAGGGTACTGGCATGTGTCAAGTTGCCTGACCTTCTGAAAGCCCGGCCTGTCAATTAACAGGAAGCAGGAACATGTCGGACATATCGCAGAACAGGCGCCGCATGATACACACTTTGAAGAATGCTTCTTCCAAACCCCATTCCCTGAGGACTCTATCCTTTTCCCTGCTACTGAGGTACCGGGTAATTTTGAATTATTTGCCGCCAGAGTTTCAATGCTTTTTTTACGGGCATATACAACGGAAGGAGGAAGACCATTTATTTCTGTTACGGATTCAGGCAGAAAAGATTCTTCGATGAGTTTATTGCCTTTTTCCGACCAGGTCATCAGATAAATGTCTTCTTTGTCCTTCGACAGGGAAATGTCACAACCTCTTTCAGCATACGGATTTATCCCGTATGTAGTGCAATGACAAAAAGATCGGGTCATATGGCAATCAGATGAGATCAGGATGGTATTATCTCTCCTTGACCGGTATGTCTCGTCACAGAATTTATCATCCAGGTATATCTGGTCGAGAAGTCTCAGACCTTCAACATCACATGAGGGAGCTCCGATGATGATCGTCTTTTCTGCATTAATCTTGAATAGTGTGACATTCAGCCTGACAGGGAGGAAAAACATTTTCAGGGGAGTGAAAGGCATTGCTTCATTATAGACTATCTCATCAGGGTCTGTTTCATAAAGGGAAGAATAGTCTAATCCTCCGCTTTTTCTGACAGGTGCAAAAATGTTATATTCTGAAACCGAAAGATTCTTAAGCTGTCTATGCCATTGTTCATGGCTTATTTTATAGACTTTATTCATTTATCCGGTATGGGCGTGAATAATTCCCGATAAAGCACAGCTAATTTCCTACAGTACTTATTTTATTCCAATGAGCAGGGTCACCAGGGATTATTATTCTTATCAGCTGCAGATGCAGATTTTATCATTAGCCAGCAGAACAACGGCAACCTGTCAATATGACCAGGGTCATACAAAGCTGCTTAAAAGCTTACAAATCATTGCAATAGAATTTTCAGAATTTCCAGGCCCTGGGGAAA
The DNA here is from genome assembly GCA_964387565.1 of uncultured Rikenellaceae bacterium. Taxonomy (GTDB): domain Bacteria; phylum Bacteroidota; class Bacteroidia; order Bacteroidales; family VadinHA17; genus LD21. Next base: position 39,148 of record CAYLYN010000013.1, read on the forward strand.
GTATCCTCATTTAACTTTGATATTGGCTATTCTTTTCAGCTTCCTGACATCTTTCAGGATAATCCGTCGGCCTTCGATTGCGATGAGTTTTTCTTCCCTGAATTCGGATAAAAGCCTTATTATCGTCTCGGTAGCTGATCCTACAATATTGGCAAGATCCTCTCTTGATAGATTTAGGATGTTTTCATCTTTACAACCTTCCGGATGAAATTTATGGCAGAGGTTAAGAAGGGCTTCAGCCAGTCTCTCCCTCACGGGTTTCTGTGCTATTGATATCATCCTGTCCTCGGCCTCATTCAGTATCCTGCCAAGGGCAATCAGAAGTTTCTTTGTTATTTCAGGATACTTCTCAAGCAATTCAGAAAATGCATTTGTATTGATAAAACAGACGATACTGTCTTCGATTGCTTCTGCCGAACTGAGATAATGACGGGTACCTGTCACTGACCTGTATCCGAAAAGCTCGCCAGGTGTTACAAACCTCACAATCTGTTCTTTTCCGTCATGTCCGGCTTTATAAAGTTTTACTTTCCCTGAATGCAGACAATAGACACCCACGGCACGACTGTCCTCATGGAAGACGAGCTGACCAGTCTTATAGAAGGAACTTGATTTCTCAAACCTCAGATTCTCAAGATCCTCATTTTCAAGAATTGAAAAATAAGACTTTTTAAAAACCCTGCATGTTGAACATTCCGGCTGGTCTTTCATAATTTAGTAATAATGAAAAGATTACAATGCCGCTTATCATCTACACGCTGATCAAACTATATAAAAAAATACCCGACAGGTATCTATCAAATATATTGTTATTTTATTAACAATAAAATATTTTTTATCATGGAGCGAAAAAAAGAGGTCAAAATATTAGCAGGGACTTGAAAGCCAGCACAAATTACTGAAGGCAGCTTTCATATGCATATGCTTATTTCATTATCATTACTGATCAGGTTTCCGAATAATTGTAAGACCATCCCTCAAAGGGAGGATCAGCTTTTCAATTGCAGAATTGTCCCTGATCATTTTATTAAATTCAATTATACCTCTTGCCTGGGGATCAGAAGTCTCTTGATCCAGAACTTTGCCTCCCCAAAGCGTATTGTCAGCAATAATGAATCCTCCGGGCTTAACTTTTTCGAATATTTGTTTGAAATATTCTACATATTCACGTTTATCGCCATCGATAAGAACCAGTTCGAACTTTTCTGAGAGCCCTGGAATAATTTCAAGTGCGTTCCCCGTCATTTGCACGATTTTCGATTCGACCCCTGCTTTGACGAAGTAGGATTGGGCGAATGCTGCCAGCTCGTCATTGATCTCAATTGTCACAAGTTTTCCTGCGGGTTTCAGTCCCTTTGAAAGACATATTGCCGAGTAGCCCGTGAAAGTGCCTATCTCCAGGATATTCTCAGGGCTTATCATTCTGGAGATAAATTCAAGAAAAAGTCCCTGCATATGCCCGCATACCATATTAGGATTCACAAATCTGATATGAGTTTGCCTGAAGAGGTCCTCAAGAACAGGATCTTCAGGTGCAGAATAATTCCTTAAATAGTCTTCAAGCTTTCGATTCATCCCTGCCTGTATATCAAAGTTGATAATTTTGACCTGTCGAATACTTCATTGGCTATTTCAAGCAAACCGGAGGAAGTTATTGCTTCAATTTTTGAGTAAGTCTCTTCAATGGTATCAATTTTGTTAAATGTAAGAAGGCTCTTGCCAAGACTGAGCATCAGGTTTTCATGATTCTCATACCCTCTTGCCAGGTAACCTTTGATCTGTTTTTTTGCTTTGCCCAGCTGAACTGTTCCAAGTCTTGTTTCGCAGAGATTTTTCAGTTCCCTGTTAATTATGGAGATACTTTTTTCAAGGTATTGTTTGTCGGTACCAAAATAGATTGAAAAGGATCCGTTATCAGAATAGGGGGTATAATTTGACTCGACTGAATAGGCGATCCCGTTTTTTTCCCGAAGAGAAAGGTTCAGCCTTGAATTAAGTCCCTGTCCTCCCAGGATATTATTAAGTAGAAACATACCAAGTCTTTTCTCATCCTTTATATTATAGGCAAGGTTGCCTATTATACAATGATTCTGGAAGGTGTCTTTTTGCTTTATAATGGTTTTGGGCTCATATTGCCAGTCTGGAATATTCTTCTGTCTTTTGCCTCCTGCTTTATACTTATCGAAGTGGTGTTTAAAAAGCCTGAGAATCTTTTCCTCAGAGATATTACCCACCGAACAGAACACAATCTGGTCGGTCGAGTACTTTTCAGAAATGAAATCAGATATCATTTTTTGTGAAAAAGATCTCACGGAATCTGCTTTACCGAGGATACTTCTTCCAACAGGCAGTCCATCAAATATCTGCTCTTCAAACTCATCGAAAATAAGTTCTGCCGGTGAATCAAGATAAGAATTGATCTCATCAAGTATTACATCCTTTTCTTTTCTAATCTCTTTTTCGGGAAATATAGAATTGAATGTTATATCTGCAATAAGCTCTGTTGCTCTTTCATAATCATCACGGAGGAAAGATGCATGTACAACGGTATCTTCTTTTGTAGTATATGCGTTCAGTTCGCCTCCGACATCCTCAAGCCGGCTAAGTATGTGATAGGACTTTCTTTTTTTTGTGCCTTTGAATAACATATGCTCAATAAAATGAGCTAGTCCATGTTCATTTTCATCCTCATCCCTTGAGCCTGTATTAATTATTAGTCCGCAATGCGCTACAATGCCTGCTGTACGCGCATGAACAAGCCTGATGCCATTGTCAAGTGTATGAAACAGAAGGTCCATTTCAGGAGTTATTGAGTCTGCAAATGTATCATAACAATTTATGGGATTCAGGTTATTAACAATAAAAAATTTGTATATGTTAATAAATAACTATTTCTTTTATTTAGATTGATTCTAAATATTGATAATTTTGAAAATCAATTTCTTCAGGGAGAAAGTTCCACTCCGATTGCTGGGACTGTTTACATTTACAAAAATGGCAACAAAAGCAACTGCAAAAAAAGCTGCGCCTAAAGCAGCCAAAAAAGCTGCGCCGAAAGCGGCAAAGAAAACTGCTGTTAAAGCTAAGGCTAAGCCAAAGACCAAAAAGTAAGGCTAAAATAGAAAAGGGTGTCCCAAGGCGACACCCTTTTTTCATTACTAATTATAACTTCTTTCTTTAGACTACTCAATTTACCTGGACGGAAATGAAAATAAATTATCAAACTTTTTGCTTACTCAAAATTGAAATATATATTTGCAGTCCGAAAAGGAGGTGCCAT
>CAYLYN010000014.1:0-42367 GCA_964387565.1 uncultured Rikenellaceae bacterium
TTCTGCTGCTGAACCGGTTATATAATTATTGCTCATGCTTTCACCAATCTTTGGTGAGACAATTGTTGCAGCTGCAGTATAGCCTGCTGTTTTGAGAAAGTTTCTGCGTTCCATAATATTGAATGTTGATTTTTTATTCATGAATCATTTATGATAATAAAGATAAATAATTACTTTAGGACTATGAATAAAATACTGATAAGATGTACAATCGCCTCAGCTCTGGGCGGTTTGCTGTTTGGATACGATACTGTGATCATTAATGGTGCAATGCTCGATCTTGTGAAACATTTCAGCCTGTCACCTGCAATACAGGGGTGGACAGTCAGCTCTGCACTTGTAGGTTGCCTTTTGGGTTCAATTATGATTGGAAAGCCTGGGGATATATATGGTGCACAAAGGTTGCTGCAGATTCTGGCTATAATGTTCTTCATATCAGCAGCAGGCTGTGGTCTGGCTCCCACAATATCAGTATTTATCGCCTTCAGATTTATCGGCGGACTTGCTATTGGAGGCGCATCTGTGATCTGCCCTGTATATATTTCAGAGATCTCCCCGCCTAAGCACAGAGGCAAGCTGGCTTCTACCTTTCAGCTTGCTATTGTTGTCGGTATACTAATGTCACTCATCTCAAACTATCTTTTACTTAATACGGGGGAGAATAACTGGAGGTGGATGCTTTTCAGTGGAGCAGTTCCTGCAGTAGCGTTTTTTATTATGCTTTTCTTTATCAGGAAGAGTCCTCGATGGCTTGTAAAGAAGGGCAGGATTGAGGAGGCTAAGCAAAATATAGAGGATCTTTCATCACATGAAATTGATACGGAACAGACTCTCAGGGAGATAGAAGAATCAATAAACGTTGAGAATTTAAGTAAAAAGATCAATGTATTTAAAAGACCTTACCGGAGAATAATCTTTATTGGAATATGGGTAGGGATATTCAGTCAGCTTACAGGTATTGGTGTGGTATTTTATTACTCTGCTCAGATATTCAGCATAGCGGGTTTTTCTCCTGATACCTCAATGTTACAAAGTGTCATACTTGGATTAACCAACCTCATCTTTACCCTGCTGGCGATGGCCGTTATTGATAAAGTAGGAAGGAAGAAGCTAATTCTCATAGGTCAGCTTGGAATGGTTACTGTGCTCGGTTTGTTCGGATATGGTCTGCTGACAGGAAATATTACAGGTTACTGGCTTGTTGTTCTGCTTGTTGCTTACATCGCATTCTTTGCTGCATCTATGGGTGTGGCTATCTGGGTAATCCTTTCTGAGATGTTTCCTAATGTAATCAGATCCAGGGGTGCATCGCTGGGTTCATTTGCAAACTGGGGTGTCAGTGCTTCACTGAATTTCTTCTTCCCGATTGTGGTTGGATTGTTTGGAACATCACTTGTACAGCAACAGAAAGGTATGAGCTTTGCCTTCATCTTCCTTGCTTTTGTTACACTTATAGGATTCTTCTACCTGAAAAGAAATATGATTGAAACTAAAGGAAAATCACTGGAGCAGATTGAGAAGGAGGTATTATATTAATAAGTATATTTTCCTGTACAATTTAGCCATCAGTCTAAGAGTATTGTTTTTAGGAATGAGTAAGCGAAGTTTCCCCTCCTTTTGAAGGAGGGGTGCCCTGACGGAAGCGTCAGGGCGGGGTGGTTGATTTAATTGGTTTGACTGAGTAACATTTTATGATTGAAACGGACTATTGAAAAATTCAGACAAGAATAGTCAGAGGTGAACAATGGATTCAGGCATAAAGAGTTTAAGTTTTTTGTATTCCTGGATCTGAAAATAAAAAAGTGAGATGAGTAATACTAATAATAAAAGGAATGAATATATCAGATAGACAAATCAACCACCCCGTCCCGACACCAAAGTGTCGGGACACCCCTCCTTCAAAAGGAGGGGAAACTAATATCATTATTTACTGTAACAAAACTACTCATAGTATGACGGTTATGCCTCTTGCCGTCTAAGATTTGTGATTTAGAAACAATCCAAATAGATGACTCGTAGGGAGAGATTACTGACTATTCTTAAAGGTGAACAACCAGACCAGGTTCCCTGGTTCGGGGATATGGACTATTGGGCAAATTCTCTTGTAAAACGTGGATTAAAGCCAAAAGATTTCGTTCTTTCAGATGATTATATAAAATGGCACAGGGATCTTGGTGTTGGTTTTTACCTTCAGGGATATTTCCCATACAAACAGGTAATTTCTAACTGCAATATCAAAGACTGGTGGGAAGGAAATAAACACTATAAATCAATAGAGACACCAATTGGTACTGTCAGGGAGTGCTGGGAATATGTTCCTAAATCTTTCTGTGATGCCCCGGTCGAGCACTTCATGAAATCGGAAGCTGAGATTCCGGTAATGAAATATATTTATGAAAATACAAGTTTTGAACCTGATTACGATCAGGCTTTGCTAAGAAAGAAACAGGTTGGTGATCAGGGCGTTGTGTTGTGTTATCTTCCAAAGAGCCCGTTTATGCATCTGATGGCGCTTGAAGCAGGTGTCATGGCTGTGACTCTTTCAGCACTTACTGCTCCCGTTGAATTCAAAGATCTGCTTGATACTATGAAAAAGGTCTTTGATAAGGCTGCACAGATAGCTGTTGACAGTCCGGCTGAAGTACTGATGATACCGGAAAACCTCTCTTCAGAGATGGTGGGCCCCGATCTGTTTAAATTGTATATGTATGATTACCAGAAGGAATGGACCTCTAAAATCAGGGAGGCCGGTAAATATTCATTTATTCACATTGACGGAACTCTTACCGGACTGCTGAAGCATGAGGCAGCTGTCGGATTTTCAGTTCTGGAGGCACTGACACCGCATCCGGTAGGGGATATGAAGTGGGAGGACCTTGATAGGTTTGTTGGTGATTCAAAGAGTATATTGTGGGGTGGTATCCCGGGTTCATATTTTACTGATTGTGTTGATGATAATGAGTTTGACAGGCATGTAAAATATTTGCTGGAAATAATGATTAAAAAACCGAGGTTCGTTCTCGGAGTAGCTGACCAGGTTCCTCCCGACGGACTGGAACGGCGGGTAAGAAGAGTTTCAGAACTGGTAAATGAATTTGGAAAATATTGAATTATATGAACAACATCCCACTTGCCCTCCCGCTTTCGCCGGACAGGCTCTTCAAAGGGGGAATCGTATTTTCGGAACCCTCGAACCGTCATACCGTCACACCTTAATTACTAACATATCATGAATGGACACGAAAGAATAACTGCAGCACTTAAAGGCGAGAAACCTGATAAAGTACCCGTGATGCTTCATAACTTCCTGATGGCTGCCAGGGAACATGGCGTTACCATGGAACAATACCGGAACAGTCCGAAAGTAATTGCTGAAACATTTATTTCTGCTGTCGAAAAATACAGGTATGATGGAATACTGGTTGATATTGATACTGTTACACTTGCCGGTGCAGTTGGTGTTCCTGTCGATTTTCCTGCAGATGATGCAGCCAGGTCACATATGGGAAATATTGCAGACCTCGATGATGTCTTCAAACTTAAGCCTGCAAGGGTGGGCGATTATAGGTACATACAGATATGGCTGGAAGCAGTAAGAATGCTTAAGGATTATTATAAAGATGAGATTTATATCCGGGGCAACTGTGATCAGGCTCCTTTTTCTCTTGCAAGTATGATGCGAGGCGCACAGACATGGATGCTGGATCTGATGATGGGCACAGAGGAGCAGATTACTCACCTGCTTGAATATTGTACTGATGCAACATCACAATTTATAAGCCTGATGGCTCAGACCGGATGCGATATGGTTTCAAATGGTGACAGTCCTGCAGGTCCCGAAATGATATCAGAAGAGATGTTTGCAAAGTATGCAATGCCTTATGAAAAAAGAATAGTCGATCTCGCTCATAGTCTTGGTAAAGCCTATACAATGCATATCTGCGGTGATACAGAAGTAATTCTTGAACATATTAAGAAGATCGGAGCTGATGCTTATGATCTTGATTATAAGACTGATATTCATAAGATATATGAAATGTTTCATGACTCGGCAACACTCATAGGAAATATTGATCCGAGTGGTGTACTTGCGCTTGGAACTGTGGATGATGTAAAAAAGAAAACAACAGAACTGCTTGAGATCTACAAAAATTCGAACAGGTTTATCCTCAACGCCGGTTGTGCGATTCCTCCCACCACACCATCCGCTAACCTGAAAGCAATGATCGAAACTGCCCGTAATTTCAGATAAAAGATTATTTTAACCACGGAGTTTCACTGTTTTTCACTCCGTGTTTTACTCTGTGATACTCTGTGCAACTCCGTGGTTTTATATATATTTGATAATTAAAACAAAATACATAATATTATGCATGGTTCAAGAAAAATTCTGATATCCATAATTGTAACATTTGTTACAATTTCATTTGTCTATGCACAGGAAGGTATGATCTCTTTCGGGAAATCATCATCCCTTGATAAAGCTCTTTTCAAGACAAAAGAGAAAGAATTACCCCTTTTATGGAAGAATGTCAACACTGATCCTGATACCTGGCATGTGGAAAAGGATCTTCTGATCTGTACCGGGAAACCGATTGGTGTTATGAGATCAAAAAAGCAATATGAGAATTTTATACTTCATATCGAATGGATGCATATGGAAGCAGGCGGCAACTCAGGTACCTTTGTATGGAGCAATGCCACTCCTCCTGAAGGGGGAAATCTTCCGAATGGCGTCGAGGTGCAGATGCTTGAACTTGAATGGGTCAATCTGAATAAAAGAGATGGAGTTACCCCACCCGTAGCATATGTTCATGGCGAATTATTTGGTGTGGGAGGTGTAACTACAGTTCCAGATAATCCCAGGGGTACAAGGAGCAAGTCGATCGAAAACCGTTGCAAGGGAAAAGGTGAATGGAATACCTACGATGTTGTTTGTGTTGACGGGGTTATTAAGCTATCGGTAAATGGAAAGTTTGTGAATGGAATCGCTCAGGCAACACAGAAGAAAGGCTATATCTGCCTGGAATCGGAAGGAGCTCCAATACACTTCCGTAATATCAGGATCATTGAACTACCTGCAGGAGTTACTTCACCAGAACAAATAGCACCTGAACTGAAATGAAAGAACCGGTAAAATCTGCTAAAGGAAGGCTTTTATCCCTTGATGCACTCAGGGGATTCGACATGCTGTGGATAATAGGAGGCAGCGGAGTCATCAGTTCGCTCGCTGAAAATTCTGATGCCGGATGGCTTGACGCACTGGCTGTTCAAATGACACATGTAACATGGAAAGGTTTTCATTTCTATGATCTTATATTTCCATTGTTCATGTTCATATCGGGAATTGCGATCCCCTATTCTGTGAAATCTGCTCTGGCGAAGAATCCGTCAAAGACTAAGCTATTGTTTAAGGTTTTTAAAAGGATGATTATCCTGGTAATACTTGGAATACTATACAATGGTGTATTCAAGGACGGGTTTGAAAATGCTCGTTATGCAAGTGTACTGGGTCAGATAGGTATTGCATATTTCTTTGCATCAGTCATATATATCTATTCAAAGTCAGTAAAAGCCATACTTTTCTGGTTAGCCGGTATTTTACTGGGTGTTTCAGTACTTCAGCTTTTTGTTCCGGTTCCCGGTATCGGGGCCGGTGTTTTTACTCCTGAAGGGGTGATTAATGGTTATATTGACAGATTGTACCTTCCTGGCAGACTGGCTTATTTCGGTGGAATCTTTGACGCTCTGGGAATATTGTCAGTTGTTTCGGCAATAGGAATTACTGTCATGGGAATAGCCGGAGGAAAAATACTTCAGAATTCTTCATTCAGCGAATACCGCAAGACAGGATTGCTGGCTGGTATCGGATTAGTCTCAATAATAGTGGCTCTGGCTCTTTCTCCTGTTTATCCTATTATAAAGGTCTGCTGGACAACAACATATAATTTTCTGGCTGGTGGAATCAGTTTCATTCTGATGGCTGTTTTTTATTTGATAATAGATGTCTGGGGCTTGCAGAAATGGTCATTCTTTTTCAGGATAATAGGTATGAACTCGGTTTTTATATACCTGTTCGGCAGGATAGTCCCGGTCGGAACAATATCAGGATTTTTTACCGGGTGGATCGTCAAGCCTATGGGGGATGCCGGAGCTGTGGTTGCGGTTGTTTTCGTTATTGCTGCAGAATGGCTGCTGTTGTGGTATATGTATAAGAAAGAGATCTTTGTGAAGGTATGACCAATATGAGAACTACGTGGTCTAAAACGCTCAATCCTCCTGCTCATCCACCCCCAAACCCCCCGGGGGGGCTTGGAGAATAGATCAAAACTGCAGATTGTGAAGGAATTAGATAAAAGAATGTATTTCCGGGCAAAGCCAAAGATATTGGAAACAGCAAAATTATTAAGGGCTAACATGACTGAAGCTGAAAAAGTTGCTTTGGGAAAAATTAAAAGGGAAGCAAATAATGGGACTGAGATTCAGATGACAGCATCCGATAGATATATTTATTGCGGATTTTTACTGTCATGAAGCACGACTGGTAATTGAAGTAGATGGAGAAATTCATAAAAATAAAAAGGGATATGATGATGGAAGAGAAGCAGAAATTGAAAGATATGATCTCAAAATAATCAGGTTCTCAAACAAGGAAGTATTAAGTGAGCTTGAAATAGTATTAGACTGTATAAGAAAAGAGGTTGAAGAAAGGATTTCAAGTCCCCCTTGGGGGATTTAGGGGTAAAAATTCAGAACTGAGAATGTGGTTTGGATAAAATATTGTTTTAGTAATCTATGAGGAAGTCCCTCTTGGGAAAATTAGGGGTTGTTAATCAGGTATCCAAATTTGAATATTATAATTAAAATTTGTTTTATGAAAACATCTGCATGTTATCTCTTGCTTTTTGTAGCATTTTTATTTTCATCCTGTACTTCCGACAAGTCGCCTGTCCCTCTATCAGTTCATTCTGAAAATCCACATTATTTCCTGTTCAGAGATAAACCTGCTGTCCTGATAGGCTCAACAGAGCACTACGGTGCAGTAATGAACCTCGATTTTGACTATATAAAATACCTTGATGAGCTTGCTGCATGCGGACTCAATATAACCCGCACTTTTTCTGGTGTTTATGTTGAACCAGCAGGCGCTTTCGGGATATTGAAGAATACTATGGCACCTGCACCAGAGCGATATATTGCTCCATGGGCCAGAAGTTCTGAACCCGGATATTCAAACGGAGGAAACAAGTTTGATCTGAATCATTGGGATGAAGCATACTTCACACGACTAAAGGATTTTGTCACTGAAGCAGGAAAAAGAAATATAGTTGTTGAACTGGATCTCTTTTCATGTATCTATGACACAATTCAATGGAAATTATCACCCCTGTATTACAGTAACAATATTAACGGTCTGGAGATGATCAAAGACTGGAAAGAAGTTCTCTCTCTCAGACACCCTGAATTACTCGATGTTCAGGTTAAGATGGCGAAAAAAATTGTAAGCGAACTTAAAGATTTCGATAACCTCTATTACGAAATATGCAACGAACCCTATTTCGGTGATACACTGGCCCTCAGGGAATGGGAAGTCCATATGACAGGTGTTGTTGCGGATGCAGAAAAGGATTTTACGCATAAGCACTTAATTTCCAACAATGTTCAGAATTTCAAAAAGCTGGTTCCCGAGCCCAGACAACATGTCTCAGTTTACAATTTCCATTATGCGGAACCACCTGTTACAGTTTCTCTTAACTATCATCTTAATCTGCCTTTAGGTGACAATGAGACAGGATTCAGAGGAATAAATGGAGATATATACCGTATAGAGGCCTGGCGATTCATCCTTGCCGGGGGTGCACTGTTCAATCACCTCGATTACTCCTTTACAACCGATAATGAAGATGGTACCTATGTCGTACAGAAAGGGGAGCCTGGTGGTGGCAGCAGGGAGTTAAGGCATCAGTTCAGGCTGCTTGCCGGATTCATGAACAGCCTTAATTTCATAAACATGAAACCTGTTACTGACGAAACTGTAAAGATTGATGTGACAGGTGCCGATATCAACGGGCTGGTTGAAGATGGGAAAGTATGGGCTCTGTATCTTTCAACAAAGGATACCACCAGGATTTCGACTGTTCTTGAGATAAATCTTCCGGATGGCTCCTATGAACTTAAGTGGCTTGATACAAAAACCGGTGATGAGACGTCTGAATCCCATAACAGTCATAATAGTGGCTGGCTGCAGGTCAAATCACCTGAATATCTGCATGATATTGCTTTAAAAATTGTAAGATGAAGGTGAACTGAAATGGTATTATGTAATTATTAAACACAGAGGGCACAAAGAAAATTCACAAAGTACACAGAGAAAAAGGTTAAGTAATACCTTTGTGTCCTCTGTGCAATTCTGAGGAACTGCCAACGGGCAGAACTGAAGAACTTTGTGTCCTCTGTGGTTAAAAAAAATCTTAATAAACCCAGATTTCATCTGTAAAGAACCACACCGGATATCCGACTCCATAATGCCAGGATGGACCTATCCCCACATTCTCAAAATGGACTTTAATGTACCTGGCTTTTACCTTTTGCTTTGCCTTTACTTCAAAACTTACATACTTAACTTCAGGCGACCGGTCTTCGGGAATATCTATCCTTCCGAGAAGTGTAAAATTTTGGTTATCTGTTGATATATAGCATGTCATACTCTTAGGGAGAAGTATCCACGATCCCAGCTTGTGAAGAAAATCCGCTTCCACAATTTCAATATCCCTGATATCTCCAAGATCAATGATTACTTCACCATCATTCTTTTCCCATCCTACCCAGCTCTCATTGAATGTCGCACCACCCAGAAGTCCGTCGGTCAAAGCCTTGTCAGCAATTTTATCATAAGGTTTATTTGGAGGCATAGTGTAGGTTACAGATGCATTTGCAGCCTGGCTTTTTCTCGGATTAGGAAGATTCCTTTTCAGATACAGATCACAGTACTCTTCAATTGTGTTTCTTCTCTCGTTAAGTGTGGTAACTCCCAGAACCCTTGCCCTGTCCCTGAAGAGTGTCAGTTCTGATTTGATTCTGTCCACATCATCCATCGATCCTGTCCGTGCAATCTCAAGTTCAGCAAACTGGATAGAAAGGCGCTGCTGCCATACTCTTTTTAAGATTACAGAATCAGAAGAAACTGATTTTTCAGCATCATCAAAAAGCTTACGGTATGTTTTAAAAAGATTTGGATTCAGCATACCTGTCTTATGAGTTATCGGGGTATCATATATCCACAGTCCGATATTACTTCCAAGCAACGCACCCTGCTGTATTTTAATATATTGATACAGGTATGAGGAGGCATCTCCGTAATAACCTTTCAGAAATGATTGTATTACAGAATCCGCGTTGCAGTTTACATTCCACAGGAGCTTAGAGACCAGGTAGCTTCTTAACTCAGAGAAGTCGCCTCCTTTAATACTTGCTATCTGCGAGAAATGCATGTTCACATTGTTCTTTTTAAAAAGCTGCATATTAGGCTGGAGGATGTGCAGGTTTGGAAATGGTGAAACATAATTATCGAAATTAATACCATAGTCCCATACAAAAATATTGTCTGAAATTTTTGCCCACCCCTCAAGAGCTTTCATAAAGTGTTGACCGGATGAATTATCGGTCAATGGTACCTCTCTGTAACAGTCTATATTACAAAGCATAATATTAACGTTAGGCAGTGGTCTGATATTTTTTGGAGGATTCATCGAATAGAGGTAAGCCAGTGTTGAAAACTCCTTATCCGGAAACCTTTCTGCCAGTTTGTTGAGGAAATAAATTATGCTTCCCGAGGGACCTCCGTTTTCATCATCTATCTTTTTGCAGTGTTCACACTGGCAGTTGGTAAAATTGCCATCATTCTGACTCACGGATATCATCTTCTGATCAGGATTGGCCTTAAATATCGAATCAATCCTCCCCGAGACAATTTCAAAAACTTCATCGTTCGTCAGGCACCACTGGCTGGCCGATCCGGGACGTCTCTCCCCATTAATGAATGAGTAATATTCAGGATGAGTTTTTCCATATTTTGCTGAAGGAAGCAGTCGGTCAAAAGTATGTACCCAGTATCCAGCAGCAAATATTTCCCTCGGATCCTCAAGTCTGTTCCATATTTTGTAAAGGGGATCAAGGGCCAGATTATATGATTGTGTCTGTCGGTGACGGAAACTCGGGTTTTCGATCCTGTTCAGGTTTGCAGGAACAGTAAGTGTTTTTTTCTTTGGTAAATCAAGTGCATTTGCTGCATAGTATCTCACTCCGAAATAATCCTCAAGCAAAGTGACAACTCCATAAAGAGTCCCTTTGCCTTCCCCTCCCTCCACCAGTAAGGTTTTACCATCTGAGACCAGCCTGAATCCATCTTCCTTTATATCAGGATTATTGGAAGTTTTAATTATTACATCTCCAATTTTATTTTTACCTCCTGGTATTTCAACAGGTAATCCGGTTCCGGTGATCTTCCTTATGAAGCTATTCAGCAGCGAGGCAGCTAAACTGTCAGTACTGTTATTAGTGTCTGTAATTATCCTTGCTGCAGGCTTCCCGTCTTTAACCAGCTCAATACTACCTGAAAGATTGTATGAAAATATAGTACAAACTAAAAGTATCGTGATCTTTTTCATGCCTGTTATGATTTATGATTTATTGATTTTTTACTTTTGATCTGCTCCTATATCAGGAATTCCTTTCCTATTCTGTTGATCAATATCATCAGTTACGCTTAAAATCTCTAATCCCTTTCCAAGTGCCCCGGTAGCATTATTTGTAAGATGAAGATCTCCGGCTGCCGGATCGACAAAATATCCTTCAAGATAACCTGTAAGGTTGTGTTTGAGAGTCACCTCTTCTCCTTCTCCGGAAATGCGGCCCTGAACAAGGTTATTGGCAATAAAAAGATGATTTATCTTCTGAAAATAGTGTATGGCAAGGTAATTAGTATCGTATGCGAAAATAGTATTGTTACAGACTTGAATATTGTCAGCCCATACTATCTCGATTCCTTTTCCGTGGATTGTTCCGGGTACAATGAAATTATTCCGTATAATTCCATCATAATTATGAAGCGTACCCGGTTCATAATATGTGGGTTCTGATGGATTACCGAATGCAATGCTGCGGTCGCATCCTGTAAATATGTTACGTTCCACTATTATATTACGGCTCTGGTTCCATATGAAAACAGCTCCTCGACCGCCACCATTTGCACCGCGGATATTTTTAAACACATTGTCACTGAATGTCCAGTTATTAAGATACATCATATCAATTGATGATATGTAATCGCCATTATAGAGCCATGATGTATCAGGTATCATAGTGTTCTCGAAAAGGCAGCAACTTACTGAACCTCCGCTCAGAAGCGTACGGTCCTTAGCTGCTGTCCCTTTAAAGGCCCTGGTACCTATATTCATGAAATGGCACCTGTAAACATTGATATTTTTCAGAGTCGACACTGCATCTTTGGTTTCAGTGTCAAGTTTTATTCCGTAATGACTCACATCTCTGATAGTTATATCAGCAATAAAAATATCTTCAGAATTTCTGATAATTATCAAGTCTGCAGGATCATTTTCTTTACGTTCTCTGTGATAGAAATCATTCCATCCGTCCCCCTTTAAAATAACCTTTGAACTGTCACCTGATTCACTGCATAAAGTCAGGTGAGCTTTGTTATGGATCAGCAGGGACTTGTCAAGTACATAGATCCCCTCCCTGATCAGAATAGTTTCATGAGGTTTTGCCTCAAGCACGGCTCTGAAAAGTTCCTTTTCAGTATTAACAACAACCTTTTTACCGGGCCGGTCGGGATAGGTCGCATCCTTTGCCTTACATCCCCATAGTATAAGCAGAATTGCCATGCATGGGAGTACCTTTTCAGAAATCCTTGTTAAAGACATTAAAATTCAGGTTTAAATTGTTCTTATTTATCAGGTTTCTTATATCCTTTATTTCTGAATATTTTTTACAAGTTAGTTAACTCTGCTAAATTTGTAATCAAATGAAATCATTATTATTGATTTTAATAAAAATAGATTGAGGCATATACTATACTCAGCGATAATTATTTCAGCCATAGTCTGCGTTTCTATCGGTTGTTTAAACTCCTCTAACGGTCAGTTTTCTGAGGCTACTGCCGAAAGATCAGGTTCGGTATTCACTGTAAAATTAAACATTCCAGAGCCATCAGGTTTATCTTTTACTCCATCAAAAGATGCATTGTTAACGGTAAGCGATAAGACGGGAAGGATTTACAGGATAGGTTTCAACGGAGAGGTAATGGACAGGCTGCCTTTTCATGGTCATGATCTTGAAGGTATTGAGGTCGACAAAAGCAATGGGGAGATATGGGTTGTTGAGGAGCGGAAGCAGAATGTACTGCATCTGGACATAAAGGGAGAGCTTATTGAAAAGATAAGTGATCTGCATACAGATACTAAAAATAATGCCGGATTTGAAGGGATAGCAAAAAATGGTGATTCTCTCTATTTATTGATAGAAAAGGATCCGGGACTACTGATAAAGTATAATATCAAAACAAAAAAGCTGGTCAGAATAAAGCTGAATTTTGCCAAAGATTTTTCAGGTATCGATTATGACATTTCTGATAATACTTTGTGGATAGTAAGTGATGAATCCGCAACCCTGAATCATTGCACCCTTGATGGAAAACTGATCTCCGCTAAGGAGTTAGATATAAGGCAGGCAGAGGGTGTGGCAGTCGATAGTAAGAATAAAGTTGCATGGATCGTAAGTGACGGAGGACACTCTCTTCACAGGGTAAACTTAAAAGAATAAGTGAATATGGCACTTGAGATAGAACGCAAGTTTCTGGTAAAGGGAGATTTTAAAAAATATGTTTCATCTCATTTCAGGATCAGGCAGGGTTATATCTCTTCTGCCATGGCAAGGATTGTAAGGGTCAGGATAAAAGGTGATAGAGGATATTTAACAATTAAGGGGGTTCCGAATGCTTCTGGAATGAGCCGTTATGAATGGGAGAAGGAAATCCCGGTTTCAGATGCTGAAAATATGCTTAAGCTTTGTGGAAAAAGAATAATAGATAAAACACGATACCTTGTTCCGGCAGGTAATTTTACATTTGAGGTCGATGAATTTCATGATGAAAATGAGGGACTCGTAGTCGCAGAGATTGAACTGAAATCTGAATCAGATGAATTTACCAGACCCGAATGGCTGGGAAAGGAAGTGACCGGCGATTTGAAATATTACAATTCTATGCTTATTAAAAATCCCTTTACGAAGTGGTAAAGGGATTTTTATATCCTGATTAGTTGATCTTTACGATTTTGCTATACGCATAACCCTGCTTACTGCATCATCAACCTGTTCCCTGCTCTCGAGACCAAGCGTCATACAATGTACATTGCCACTTTTTATAACATACTGAAGTGAGGCTTCTCTCTGCTCTTCCTTTACAAGGTCACCCATACCGAATACCTTCATGCCGATTACCCCTTTACCGTTCTTACGTGCCGTTTCAAGAACTTTCATTACCTGTTCAGGCGTACCATCCATCTTCGATCCCTTATTGTTAATCCTTGCAAGAAGCACATCCACCCATGGATTACTTGCTGCATTTTCCATCGCTTCAAAGTTATGGCATGAAACACCTACTGTCTTAAGAATCCCCTTCTCTTTTGCCCTGGCAACCTCATCCATGTAATTCCTGTATTCTGATGACCAGCCACCATGCATCATGCAATGCAGAAGGAAAATATCAAAATATTCTGATCCTGTCTCAATCCTGAAACGATCGAGACTTGTCTGGAACGGTTCTTTCTGGTACCAGCCGGCCTGGTCATATACCATTACTTTTGTCAGGATTGATACATTGTCTCTTGGAATAACTTTAAGGGCCTCACGTACATATTCATGCGATCCGTACATATCGGCGGTGTCAAAAAACCGAATCCCCTTATCATAGGCATACTGTGAAAGCTCAACAAAACCTTTCATTCCCAGCCTTGTCTGGTTTGAAGCGTTTTTCCAGCCCCCGGATCCTGTTCCAAGGGCAACACGTGGCACATTGATACCGGTATTTCCAAGCTTTACCATGTCAATAACCTCAGGCGCTTCAGAAAGACCTGAACCATACATTCCTTTTGACAGGATAGTGATACCAGCCAGTCCGGCCATACTTTTCTGAATAAACTCTCTACGATTTGACCTTCTCATAATATCTTGTTTTATGTTATAATTCAATTACTATAGGTGAATTCACTTAATCTAATAATATTAACTAATTAACATGCGCCTTTCAGCCTCCGTAGTTTCATCAAAGGAGGCCTGCGCCCTGAGTCCCTTTCCTTCCGCCATGTGGCGTGCGCCGTTCGCCGTGCGCCCATCGTCACAAATATAAGATTTAAACAATACAGCCCTGCAAAAGGTTCAAAATATAAGGTTTTATGTTAAGAATCCAACAATTAAAATCCAAAACACAAATTCTGAAACCATCGAAGAATAACTGTTTATCCCCTACAGGGAAACGTTGATGACACATAAACATTATCGATAAATCTTGAACCGCTACACGGTACTTTTGTTGCCCGTATGGCCTAAAGAATTGTAGCAGGTTGGTGCCATAGTTTAATATTTACCTCGTAGAGGTTAAGGATAATTGTTTCGAATATAAGAATTACCCAAGTTTTGCCGCCAGCTTAATCGCCTCTACCATGCTCTCCTCACTTGCTTTTCCCTGCCAGGCGATCTCAAATGCGGTTCCATGATCAACCGATGTCCTGATAAAAGGTAATCCGACAGTAATGTTTACTCCAGTACTGAAGCCCAGCAATTTTAGTGGTATATGTCCCTGGTCGTGATACATGGCCACAACCACATCAAACATCCCGTTAAAAGCCTTCAGAAATACCGTATCAGGTGGGACAGGTCCTTCAACATTCAGCCCTTTTTTCTTCATTGCGGTTACAGCCGGGATGATTTCCCTTATCTCTTCATCACCGAATAATCCGTTTTCCCCGGCATGTGGATTCAGACCTGCAATTGCTATTCTCGGAACCTTCCCGAGCAGCCTTTTCATAGCCATGTCAGCAAGCTCAGTGACTCTCTCAATTCTTTCTCTCTTCAACCCTGTAACTGCTTCAAGCAGGGAGATATGTGTTGATACATGTATCACACTAAGTTTCTTGTCATAAAGTAACATGGCATAATCCCTGGTTCCTGTCAGATCAGCCAGTATCTCAGTATGTCCGGCATATTTGTGTCCGGCCATGTGCAATGCCTCTTTGTTAAGCGGAGCTGTGGCAATGGCAGCTATCTCTTTATTCAATGCCATTTCAATAGCTTTTCTGAGACATTCAAATGCAGCTGATCCTGATTCAGCATTCACTCTTCCGGGTTGCAGTTTGCCGTGATTAATAAGATCCGGATTCAGAATATTCAGAGTATCAGGGTTGAAGGTGATTTCTGCTGTTTTGTTAACCAGTGCCAGCCTGAAAGAGTTAATATCAAGCATATCATAAGCCGATTTCAAAATATTGTAATCACCGATAACAATAATTCTGCTATTCCTTATCTGTTCGTTGCCAAAGCTTTTTAGTATTATCTCCGGACCAATCCCTGAAGGGTCGCCCATTGTAACTCCGATCACCGGTCCGCTGGCTGCTCTCATGTTTTCAGACATCTCTTAAGTATTTTAAGATTTTGATCAGGGCATCCTCCTCTCCAAAGCCTCCTGCTTTTGTCACAACAATAAGATCCCTGTACTTATCGTCGGTGAACCGACCTGATGGGATCCCGTGCAGGATCTCATCTTTAACAATTATCCCACTGACATTCAATGAGTGAAGAGTATGAATTGCTGTGTCTCCCCCGGTCAGTACTACTCCTTTCAGGTTATTTCTGCTAATAATTTCAGCTGCAAGACTGCCAAGGAAACCTGCTATCGCATCACTTACCATTAAATCGTCCATGCCAAGTTCATTCCCTTTTATAAGCCATTTTTTAACCGTATCTGATGATGAAATACTTCTGATTATCAGATCATCACCTGTGGATATCACTTCACTGGCAATATCCATGATCCTTCTTTTCTCCTTCTCATTTTGTCCTGACAAGATCATTCCGGGATCAATGTCGATCATTTTTATTCCCTGCTCTTTTGAAGCATGCTCTGCCTGACTGATTGTTGTTTTATTAACACTTCCTGCAATTACAACGCTGCTCTTTTTCTCTTTATCAAGATCGATAAAAACGGCAAGCTTTTCTGCAAGACCTGAACAGCCTGAAAACATTACTCTTCCTTCTGTTTTTGCCAGGACAGATGCGACAAGGTCGAGATCTTCATCATCTTCAGAATCAATTACAATGATCTGGATCCCGGCATCCATCATTTCCTGAAGTCTGGCGATGAATACTTGTCTGCCTTCATGAAGCTCGTTAAAGCTGATCACCCCGGTCTTTTTATCTGTCTGGGCTGAAATTATTGATGGGATATGCGATTCTTTTACAGGATTCTTTGGATCGCCGGCATAATCTGTTTCGGCCAGCAGGACTCCTTTAACATAAACATTTCCATTTATCGTAGTTCTTCCATAAAGGGGCAGGGCAGGTACAATAAATGAATGACTGATATCCAGTGAATCCATCAATCCCGATATCTCGGCACCAGGATTCCCTCTCATAGTGGAATCAATCTTCTTGTAAAGGTATTTTATGTTTTCATTACTTGCTGCCAGACCGGTTCCAAATGCTTTTCTATATGCTTCTTCCTTTGAGTCATACCTGCTCTCGGTGTCAATAACCAGTACATCACAATCTTTCAGGTTTTTTGAAAGGTTCTCATGACCGGTTATCACCATGGTTCTCAAATTTCTCCTGCTGAACTGGGCCCCGGTGTCAACAGCTCCTGTCAGATCATCAGCTACAACAAGGATCTTTGGAGGAGTGGCTATAGTATGTTTTTTGTCCGACATAATAGTATGTAAGAATTTTCGTTTTGTCCGACCTCACCCCCTCATTCCCCCTCTCCCGGGGAGAGAGGGGGATGATCAAAGGCAAAAAAAATATTTAAATAGTATCAATTTTTTGTATGTTAATCAGAACACCTTAAATTCAGAACCTCTGAACAATTCGACATTCCTTTCAATAATCTCAATTTTCCCGGAATCTTTAATCTCCTCAAGCACAGTATTCGATACATATAATTCCTCAAGATGAAGCGTATTCTTTATCCTGACTATTTTTTCCATTCCTTTATCTATATGTCCGCAACCCCTCAGAGCTATGCTTACTGCCTCCCGGTCGGTTTCAGCGATTACAGGAATTTTTATCCTCTCATAAAAACTGCTTGTGATGCCATTTGTGTATGTCGAAGGGAAATCGATCCTGTTAAAAAGTCTTCTTGGAATAACATCAGCCAGGCCAACACCAATTGCATTTCCGTGTGATTCTTCAGTTATATCAGCAATAATTATCGACTTGACAACGGGTCTGTCCGGTTCCGGTTGCCCATATATTTTCATCCTTCCTATGATATTCGGATCGACCCCCACTCCGCTGAGGTTCTTGCCCATTTCATCAATTATCAGCAGATCAATATTATCTGCAGGGATAAATGGCATATTATCTTTTGCTATTTTCAAAAGTGCCGGTTCTTTATCAAAGAACTCATCCGCCTTTAATGCGCTTAGCATCATAGTATCATCAAAGGCATTCTCTACAATGGCGAGACCGCCTATTATCTTCCCTGTTGATAATAACTCTTTTGCAACTACGGGGATCAGTTCTGCCAGGCCATAAACTCCGTAGCTGTGTATTGCAGATGCCTGCCTTTCCTTTCCAAGTCCGATTACAGTCATCTTTACCAGTCCGCTTTCGTACGCGCCATGGTAGTCGGTATGTGGTTTTATCCTGTTTATCAGTATTATACCATCGGCCTGAAAGGCATTTTTATCCATGTAAACACCTACTGGTGAGTTGCCTGGCGGGAGTTCAACTACTTCCATTGTCGATCTTACAGGTGCTCCGGTGCTTGCTTCTGAGATACCATAATCAGCCAGTATTCCTGCCTGGTTTTCAGCAATGGCGTTACCATGGCTTCCCATGGCCGGAACAATGAACGGATTGCAATTACTGGCTTTGACAAAATCAACAGCCTCCCTGACAATCAGTGCGATATTTTTTATCCCGCGGCTCCCAACTGCAATAGCGATTTCTGAGCCTGGTTTTAAAGCAGGCTGTAGTTTCAATAATTCACGTGCCACTTCGCCTTTTATGCCGGTAAGTCCATTCTTATTGAAATGCTGTCTTACTCTGGTAAGTTGATAATTGATGTTATTCACGGATGGATTCTGTTAAATTTTCAAAGCTTATTTTTATAACCACATAAATTGCAATTTACAATCTATTGGAAAATTAATCATAAACATTAATTTTATTTTGATTAATATGATCTAAAGATATGCATCAATTACAAAAACTGGCAGGTATCACAGCCCTCTCATTTATAGCAGGCAATTATGTCGCAGGACAAAAGCCAAATATCATTTTCATCCTTGCCGATGACCTGGGCTGGGCTGACCTTCCGGCTTATGGACATCAATCAGTTATTGCCCATGGAGGTTGGACTGTGTACGGTGATTTGAAAATGCCTAATCTCGACCGCCTCGCAAGTGAAGGGACAGT
Organism: uncultured Rikenellaceae bacterium; assembly: GCA_964387565.1. GTDB lineage: Bacteria > Bacteroidota > Bacteroidia > Bacteroidales > VadinHA17 > LD21. The sequence continues at coordinate 18,709 of CAYLYN010000014.1, forward strand.
ATTCACTCAGTATTATGTCAATTCAGGTGTATCATCTCCTTCAAGAACAGGTATTATGACTGGTCAGTTCCCGGGCAAACTTGCAATACACGATTATCTTGCAGATCATGAGCTGAACCTCAAACGTGGCATGCCTGACTATCTGGATCCTTCTGTAACTACAGTCACAAAGATCCTTAAATCGGGTGGATACAAAACCGGGCATTTTGGGAAATGGCATCTGGGCAGTGGGAATGATTCGCCAAAACCTGAGGAATATGGGATTGACACCTATAAAACCTGCCTTGATGGTCCCATGAAGCGGGTAGGATCAACTGAGATGATTGCTGATGAGACTATTAAATTTATTGAGGACAATGGTAATAATCCATTTTATATAAACGTCTGGCTTTATGATCCTCATTCTCCTCTTCATCCGACAAATGAAATGATGGAACCATATAAGGATCTCTCTCCTCGGTGGAATAACCAGAGGGGAGCTCTCGAAGTGTGGTATGGAGTCCTTTCAAATATCGATTATCATGTTGGACGTATAATTGATAAGCTTGAAGAGCTCGGTCTCAGTAAAAATACTATCGTGGTCTTTACCAGTGACAACGGTCCTGAGTCAGGTTTATTTCCTTTTACTTCTCACTACGGAGGAGCAAGCAGTACTGATACCGGGCCATTTCGCGGTATAAAAAGAAGTCTCTATGAGGGAGGTGTCCGCGAACCATTTATTGTACGATGGCCAGGCCATACACCAGCAGGGATAGTTGATAACACATCAGTTATCAGCGGGGTGGATATTCTTCCCACAATATGTGATCTTGCCGGGATTAAACTTCCCGGGAACATTGTTTATGACGGAGAAAATGTCACCCGGGTATTAAAAGGTGCCCCTCAGAAAAGAACCAGACCCCTGATGTGGGAAAACAGGTTTCCTGTTTATGGTCATGTTATTCATAAGAGTCCTGTCCTGGCAATCAGGATGGGTGACTGGAAGCTGTTAATGAATCCCGACTCTGGAAGGGTAGAGCTTTATAATATAATAAAAGATCCGACTGAACTAAATAACTGTGCCGGACAAAAACCTGATATTGTCAGGGATTTATCATCACAATTGCTGAAGTGGAGTTCTGCGCTTCCTGAAGGACCGGTTGATAAAGATGCCGGTTCAAATGCATATCCGTGGCCGCAGAACCGGTGACATTTCTCATAGAATGATGAGGCTCATCAACCAGACAGCCAGTGAGGCTACAAGTCCTATTGAAAATGTGCCAAGTGTCTGCATTTTATATCCCTGGTTGACATTCATTCTTGAGAGTTGAGTGACTACCCAGAAATAACTGTCGTTCACATGGCTTGCCATAAGTGACCCTGATCCGAGTGCAACAACAACCAGTGCTTTTGCAACCGGGGTATCCATCCCCAGAGGAGAAACAAGAGGAGCCATGAGACTTGCTCCGGTTATAATTGCCACAGTACCCGATCCCTGTGCTGTTTTGAAGGAGGCTGCAATAAGTATTGGTAATAAAATACCCAGACTCCTGGCTCCTCCAAGGTTTTCCTTAATGAAATCACCGATCCCCGAGTTTTGCAGCACCTGGCCGAAGGCGCCTCCGCAACCTGTAATAATTATAATAGTGGCAGCAGCAAGAACTGCCTCCCCGACCCATCCCGCAGGTGAGATCATTTCTTTTGTCAGTTTCTTTGGCAGAAGAAAGGCCAGCAAAACACCAATCAACAGCGCAATTACAGGCTGGCCGAGAAAAGCTGTTAAAACTGAAATGTTACCCGACCCGAAAGGAGAAGATGGTAGTAACGCCACAGACCGCAGAATAATAAGGACTATGGGAACAAAAATCGGAAGAAGAGATTTTCCGGCAGAGGGTTTTTCGGTCATTTTCTCTGCTGCTGGTAAATCTTCGGCCTTGTAATCATATCTAACTTTTGGTACTACCCTTGTTGCAAAAAGCCATCCTGCTGTAAGAGCAGCAAGACTGACCGGAATACCCAGTATCAATATGAGCCCGAGGTCCGCATTAAGTATACCGGCAGCACCAACAGGTCCGGGCGTGGGAGGGATGATGGAATGAGTTGTGATAAGACCCAGGCTTAATGCAATGGCACCAACAGCATATGATATTTTTGCCTGCTTTGTCATAGCTTTGGCAAGAGGCGAAATAACAATGAAGCCAGAATCGCAAAATACCGGGATGCTTATCACATAACCTATAATCCCCAAAGCCAAAGGAACATTCTTTTCACCTGTCACCTTCAGGGTTCTTCTGGCAAGAGCATGGGCTCCTCCTGATTTTTCAAGAAAGGTTCCTATTATTGACCCGGCAAGTATCACGATTCCAATATACCCCACAGTGTTTCCGAAGCCTGTATTGACTGATTTTATAACCTGATCAAGTGTCATTGTTCCGGAGAAAGCACCAAATCCAAGTGCTGCAAAAAGCAGGGCCAGGAACGGATGCCACTTGTATTTAACCGTGGTAACAACAATAAAGGTAATCGCCAGTAATAATAAGATTATCAGCCACATATATTTAAAATTTCAAAGTTTCAGGTTCAAAGTCTCAGGCTTACATTTTATATTCAGGTTTCCATGCATAGCTCAAATGTTCATTATTTCTGGTCCTTGTTTCAAATAATATTATTTGACTTGGGCAACCATGAATATTAAATCGCTCGAAAATCAATGGATTCTTATGCTTGATTCACTAATGTCAAATAATACTTAAATATAGTACACATTTATATTGATTTATAGAAACATTCGATATAAAGTTTAAATTTGAAATAATTAACTAATAACATCATGAAAAGGGAACTATCAGTATATATATTTTTGGTAATCCTTATGATTTATCAATCAGTTAACGGACAGGAATCGACTAGCATTATGAAGTTAGATTACCTGTTCGAAAGTGGCAGTAACGGATACAATACTTTCAGAATTCCGGCAATCATTACTACAAAAAACGGTACTATCCTGGCATTTGCCGAAGGGAGAAAAAACACATCATCCGACACCGGTGATATTGACCTGGTTATGAAACGAAGTGAAGATAACGGCAAGACCTGGAGCGAGCTGATAGTAATATGGGATGATGCGGAAAATGTTTGTGGTAATCCGGCACCTGTGCAGGATGCACGAACGGGTAATATATTTCTTCTATCCACATGGAATCTTGGTAGTGATCATGAGCCCCGAATAATTGATCAGACGAGCAAGGATACCAGGAGGGTATACCTGCTTGTTTCATCAGATGATGGTTTAACATGGTCTGAACCCGGGGAGATAACTACTTCTGTAAAACTTGAAAACTGGACCTGGTATGCTACCGGTCCTTGTCATGGCATACAGTTAAGAGAAGGAGAGAACAAAGGCAGGCTGATAATCCCGTGCGATCATATTGAGGCAGTAACCGGTAAGTATTTTTCGCATATTATTTATTCAGACAACAATGGAAAGAGCTGGATACTGGGCGGAACAACACCGCAGGACCAGGTTAATGAGTGTTCAGTTGCAGAACTTACAGGTGGTAAATTAATGCTGAACATGCGTAATTACGACCGTACTCAGAAAACGCGAAAAGTGTCAGTAAGTAATGATGGGGGGCTCTCCTGGAGTAATATCTGGTTTGATCCGGCTCTTATTGAACCAATATGCCAGGGAAGCCTTCTTTATAATCCCAAAGGGAAGGTGCTTTACTTTACCAATCCAGCCAGTGAGGACAAAAGGGAAAAGCTGACTCTCAGAATCAGCTATGATGAAGGGAAAAACTGGCCGGTCTCGAAGGTGCTTCATGCAGGTCCTGCTGCATACTCCGATATTGCCTTACTATCCTCTGAGAAAATTGCCTGTCTGTATGAAGCAGGTAGTACATCCCCGTACGAAGGGATAGTATTTGAAGTGATTGTACTTGATAAGAAGAAATAAATTCAGTCAGAAAAGGAGGTGTTGTTATGAATATTGCTTTGCTGATCTTAATTACTTTCAGATTGTCAACCTGGTTTAATGTAGCCGGAGCAGACCATGTCGGAGAAGCAGACGTCATTAGCAATAATGAGATCTTTTCATTTACAGATGCTGCCTCATTCGGCTTTCATCCCGGGGCATCAGGTATTGTTAATGCAGCTGCCCTGCAAAAGGCTGTTGACCAGACCGGAACTGTAGTGGTCAGTCAGCCGGGAGTTTATAAAATAGCCGGAACAGTCTACATCGGAAGTAATACTTCACTCATCTTTGGCAATAATGTCTTTCTTAAGAAGGTGAATGAAAAGGGGGAATTTTCGCATGTAATAGTAAATAAGGGAGCCAGGACGAAATCATATGATCACGATATCTCAGTTGAAGGATTGCAGATCATTGTGAACGGCATGGATGTGCGTAAGTTTGAAGAAGCCTATGGTCTTCACGGCCAGCTGGCGTTTTTCTACATTAAGGACCTTCGTATAAAAAAGTTCAGGTGCATGGATCTTGGTAAGGCCCAGTATGGAATTCATATCTGCACCTTTGAAGATGTTATTGTAGATGATGTTAAAATAGAGGGAGATAAAGATGGAGTGCACCTGGGAAGAGGAAAAAGATTCCGGATCAGCAATGGGGTATTCAGAACATATGACGATGCTATTGCCCTCAACGGACATGATTATTCGGTAGGTAATCCTGAACTGGGATGGATCGAGGACGGGGTAGTTGAAAACTGCTATGATCTTGATGACGGGAAACAACCTGTAGGTTATTTTTGCCGGATACTTGCAGGGGCCTGGACCGACTGGAAAGAGGGAATGGAAGTGCAGCAATCGGATGCTGTAATCTCTGAAGGAAGAATATATCGTGTTCAGGCAAAACCTGATGGCACGAAGTTTATTTCAAAGACCAGGCCGGTTCATAAGACAGGAAGTGTAATCCTTGATGGTATTCCCTGGGGTGTTGTGCAGAACGATATAACATATACTGCCGGTGTCAGAAATGTTGTCTTCCGTGATATCTTCCTCGAAAAACCACGGACCGGTTTTTCTGTGCATTTCGATAATGACCGGTACAGCCGTTCCTATTATCCGGGATCTGAAATACCAAAGCAGGAACAACTGCTTTTCGACAACATCAGGGTGATCAATGAACAACCCATGATTCTTATGGATATAGGAACACCGGTAGATGTCCTCACAATTACCAATTCAACTTTTCGCAACAGCAGGATCAATTTTCACGGCAATAAGGCTATGCCCGATTATCTTAAAACAATAATAAACATTAGCGCTTGTGTTTTTAATTTCAACGGAAAAATCGATCTTGTGACCAACAGCGTGGAGAATAAAGAGATTCTCCTGAAGACCTCTGCAAATACAGAGCTATATGATGATTTTCAGGCTGTTGTGATGCCTGGTAACGGAAAAATAACAGTACAGTCAGACCTGACCGGTTTAAAGAAATGATTTATGATAATGAAAAAAAAATATTCATTGATTCTTACAGCAGCATCTGTATTTTTCCTTGCCGGAGCATGTGCTGGTGTGAAACATGCTGTAACAGGCGACCCCTCAGGTCGTACTCCCAATGCTGAGCGTGAATTCAGGGCTGCCTGGGTTGCCACTGTGGCTAATGTCAACTGGCCCAGTAAGCCGGGATTACCGGTTGAACAGCAGAAAAAAGAGGCGATTGAACTTCTTGATCTTCTGTATAATAATAATTATAATGCAGTAATATTCCAGGTCAGGCCGCAGTGCGATGCCCTGTATAAGAGCGATCTGGAGCCATGGTCATATTATCTCACAGGGGTACAGGGAAAAGCCCCTGATCCTTACTATGATCCTCTTGAATTCTGGATCACACAGGCTCATGCACGTGGTATTGAACTGCACGCATGGCTGAATCCCTACAGGGCACATCATGTAGCAGGAGGAGAGGTCACTGAATCTTCTGTTGTAAAAAAACGACCTGATCTTGTTGTTAAGCTTGAGAAGGGTTACTGGTGGATGGAACCCACAAAACAGGCTGTCCAGGATCAGACCTACAATGTAGTTATGGATCTTGTCAGAAGGTATGATCTGGATGGAATTCACTTTGATGATTATTTTTATCCCTATCCATCATATAACAACGATAAGGATTTTCCAGATGATGAGAGCTGGCAGGACTATCTTAAAAGCGGTGGCAGACTGTCACGCAGCGACTGGCGAAGGGAAAGTGTTAACACACTAATAAAAAGAATATACAAGGGTATAAAGGCAGAGAAGCCTCAGGTGAAATTCGGACTTAGCCCTTTCGGTATCTGGCGCCCGTATAATCCGTTATCCATTACCGGCTTCGACCAGCATGAAGTTCTTTATGCCGATGCACGTAAATGGCTGAATGAGGGATGGATAGATTATTATTCACCACAGCTTTACTGGCAGATCAACCAGATGCCTCAGAGCTATCCCCTTCTTCTCGGATGGTGGAAGGAGGAAAATTCCAAAAACAGGCACCTCTGGCCCGGAATAAGTCTCAGCATCCAGCCGGTACCAAAGCTTATTGACGAAACGCTTAACCAGATTATGGTTGCAAGGGGAATGCTGCCCCGAAGTCCGGGTGTGGTTCATTGGAGCATCGGACCTGTAGCTGCAAATCCGCAGCTGGCAAAAGCAATCGTTGAGGGACCCTATAAAAGAAAAGCTCTTGTGCCTCCTTCGCCCTGGCTTGACAAAAAGGCTCCTGCTGCACCAGCTGTGAATGTCATTGTTGAAAAGGATACAATGAAAATAACCTGGAGTCATACTGATATAAATGATATTGCCCGCTGGGTTGTCTATTTCAGATACGGCAACCAGTGGAACTATGATATTCAGGGAAATACGGTTCTTACTGAAAAGGTGCCGGCATTTCTTGTCAACAAGTCATTACTAACAGGAACTGATCCTTCATCAGTAATGAAGGTGCAGGATCTTCTTATCCCGCTCGACAGCATTGCCGTCTCCGCAGTGGACCATTTTGGAAATGAAAGTTCACTCACATTTATTAAGGCAGTCAGAGTACCATATAGTGAAGCCCCTTCATTAGAGGATATACTGAATAAGTTTTCTCCTGTGGATATACCTTTTGAGGTTGAGGATGGCTACATTTTTGTGCAGAAAGAGAAGCGCAGGAATGACAGTACGGATTGGAAAATTGTATGGGAAGACGAATTCGACAAGGGATCACTTGATACTACACATTGGTCGAAAATAGGTCTGTATACTTCGGAAAGACTATTAAAGAACTTTCCGGCAGTAAAGACAGATAAAAATGCATGGAAAGAGATAATAAACCACTGGGCGAGTTATATGTGTTCAACCGACCCTGAAGCAGTGAAATTCAATGAAGGGAATATATTGCTCAGGGGCATTATTAACAGCGATACTACCGGTTGGGATAATCGCCCCTATCATACCGGGGGGATATGGACTCTAGGAAAATTTGCTTTTCAATATGGCAGGATAGAGGTCAGAGCAAAACTTGACCCTGCCTATGGTGCCTGGCCTGCAATATGGATGATTCCTGAAAAAGCGATTTATAAGAATCAGCATAACGGGGAACTGGATATTATGGAACGATTGAACCATGATGACTTTGCCTATCAGACAATTCACAGCCATTGGAACCTGAATCTGAAGCTGGAGACTCCGCAAAGGTTCACCACTGCAAAAATAGATACCAGCGATTATAATGTTTATAGTCTGGAATGGTATCCTGATAAAATACGATTCGCTGTAAATGATATAATCTCCTTTGAATATTCAAGAATTCCGGGAGCGGGAACCTTTCAGTGGCCTTTTGATCAGCCATTTTACCTGATTATCGATCAGCAGTTGGAAGGGTGGCCGGGAAAAGTCACAAATCCTGATGAATTGCCAATTGACATGACAGTTGACTGGGTAAGACTATATCAATAAGAATATGATGAAGACCATACATATCACAGGGACACTTCTTCTCCTGATATTCCTCTTCTCAGGATGCAAAACTGTTCAGAAAGCACAATCCGGACCCCTTGTACCTGAAACTGTAGCTCCGCCTGCAGGTGAGATCAGGGGAGTAACATTGATGCCCGGATCAATTCTGAATGTTGATCCTGAGATCATGAAGCAGAATTTTGTCTCATTTATCAGAAAGTCAGCTGAAAGTAACTATAACACCGTTTTCTTCTTCACATCGGGAGACTCTGATCCTCTTCAACCGGCAACAGAGGAAGCTCATAAAAACGGGATGAAGATCTATGCAGTAATTAATTTCCCGGTTTCGTCTGATAATGGCAGGGAAATCTCACTGCCGCTCAGAAAAACAATGCTGAGGGACGAAGTCCGTGACCTTGTGGAAAATTTCAATATTGACGGACTGGGAATTCAGGTTTCTGATCATCCAGGGGAACTTATCGAAGCAATGGTAGTTGAATCAATGCTGATTAAGCCTTATCTCGTCAATTTCTTAGTATGGTCAGGAGAGGATGAATTTAATAAGGCAGTTGGCTTCCTGAATGAGGGCATTGTTGACGTTATTCTGTCGAAGGACGAAATCGTTAAAAATGAAAATGCAGTATATACAGACAGGATACAGGTACCTTCTGATCTGAAAAAGATAAGACCTGAACAGGTGATAGGACTTGACTTTTCAGCCATCTTCCCTGTTAATGCAGGAGGACAGGCTGTTAAGCAAAACGGATCAGACAAATCTTCTGTTATCGATTCGGAAGGATTCCTGGGATTTGTAACATCCCGGACAGACACTTTAAGAATTGAATCCACTGCAGGATCCTTTGTTTTTCCAATGGCACGATGGTCTTTGCCCTATAAATATGCTGTTCAGCCTGATGGTAAAGTTATTCGAAAATCACCCTGGGTGGAATTCAGGAGGATGCCCCGGAATCTTACTAATGTTCCTGAATTTGAACTGCTTTGCAGGACCGATTATCCTGCAACCGTTTCAATAAACGGGGTTCCTGTTAAGCAATATAAGACCGGAGTATTCTTTGATAAAGTAGTTCTGAATGAAGGTGTTAACCGCGTCAAAGCAAGCGTTGTTACACCTGACTCACTGTCAGTATTTTATGAGCGGGAACTTACTTATGTAAAAAGTGAAGTTTCAAGACAGCCTTTTCCCCTCTGGATCGATCACCGGAGCATTGAACCTTCAAATAACCAGGAAATATTAGCTGATGATATTGTAAGAATAAGTTTTCAGGGTTCAAAAGGGCAGGAGGGATATGTAAAGGTTTTCCCGGGAAAATCATCGATTAAATGCGAGAGGGAGGATTTTGAGGACTATTCGGTGTACAGGGCTGATCTTTTTCCCGGTAAGATTGCTGCAGGGAAGCCTTCAGGGATAATACTTGAGCTTTATTCTGCAGGAGCTTCAGGTAAATTGCAGTATAAGCTGCCGGTAACATTGATAGTCAGAGATTTAGGATCTTTCCCGATTGTCAGGGTAAAAAATGAGAACTCACGTCTTACATATAACCTTGGCGCACCACGTCTTGGGGGGCCAATAAGATCAGAGCTCGGAAGCGGGGTGCTCCTGAAGACAAACGGGAAATCAGGAGATTACTTCAGGGTAAGGCTCAGCAATATTGAAAATGGATATATTCATTCAGATGATGTTGAAGTAATGCCAGAAGGAACTGTCACTCCTTCCTACATAATTACAAGCATGTCATGCGGACCTTCTGACGGTGCGGATCAACTATCAATTCCATATCCTGAACCTGTGCCATATGAGGTATATCCCGATCCTGCCGGAAGAAGAATTATAATTACTCTTTACGGAGTTCAGACAGCAAGTACCTGGATAACACATTTGAAAAACAGGAGGATAATTGATAATGTTACCTGGAAGCAGACAACACCTGAAACCTACAGAATATTTGTTAACCTTAATTCATCTTTTATCTGGGGATATGATTTATATCCTTCCGGTAAGAGGTTGGTATTCAGAGTAAAATATCCTCCGCTGTATAATGCTGACAATCCAAAACCACTTTCAGGCCTTAAGATCGCGATTGAAGCGGGACATGGTGGCTCCGGGATCGGCGCAACCGGATTATCAGGACTGGAGGAAAAAGTCATAAATCTAGACCTTTCATTCAGGCTTGGCGAGCTGTGCAGATCTATGGGTGCAGAGGTGATACAGGTACGTGACTCCGATAAAGATATGGCCCTGCTTGAGAAAAGGGATATTGCTGTTAAGTCTGGTGCCGATATTCTTATCAGTATACATGCAAATGCAGGGGGGCGCGGATATTTGTCAGTTGCAGGAACAAGTACCTACTGGCACAATCCGTTCTGGGCCCCGCTTGCTGAGAAAATTTATGACAGACTCCTTGAACTTGATCTTAAGGAGTTCGGAGTTGTTGGCTCTTTCAACTATACAGTAACAAGAAACACGCAGATGCCATCGGTTCTCGTCGAGCAGGCATTCATGTCGCATGCGGAAGATGAAGAAAAGCTCTCTGATCCTCTTTTCAGGGAAGAGATGGCTGTTAAGATATGTAAAGGGCTTGTTGATTATCTGAAGTCCTTGAAATGAAAGCCATCTCAATAAATGAAACTTTCATAATACAAAAAGCAGTTGCGCGATATTTCATCAGGCAACTGCTTTCAGGAAAAAATTAAGTTACAAATAATCAAAGAAACAGGATATTACTATTCGCAACTAGTAATATGTATTATGTTTCTCAGGAGATAATTATAAATCATATAATTAACCGATGCAAAAATATGAATGAATTGCAGGGATGTTTATTAGAAATTCATTAGAAATTAGTTAAAAGCTGTTTAAAAACCTGGAATTGACCTTTTAAACTGTAAACTGATCCTTGTACCCTTGTTTTCAGTACTGTCTACTGTTATGTCAACTTTATGTAACTGCAATATTCTTGACACCATTGTGAGTCCGATTCCAAATCCCCCGATAAATTTAACATTTGAACCTCTTGTAAAGGGTTTATAAATATTCTCAAGTTCTTTTTGCGGTATCCCTATTCCATTGTCGGCAATTGTAATAAAAATGCTTTCACCTTCAATACTGAACTCAACCATAACAGTATCATTTGAAAATTTGCAGGCATTGTCAATGAGGTTCTTGAAGGCAATAATAAGCAAACCTTCGTTACCGTTGATTATCAGGTCCTTTTCATTCTCCGGATATTGAATCCTGGGAATTATCTTATGCTCGTGATACTTGGTTTTGACCTGGTGTATTGCATCAAATACTATTTCATCAACCCGAACCTGAGAAAAGCCAATGCTTTTATCCTTGGTGACCTGTGCAAGTTCAAGCAGGTTGTTCAAAAGGGTGTTTATTTTCTTAAGGTCATTTATCAGTTCAGAAATATGATTAGTATATTCCTCTTTGCTTCTGTCCCTGCTCAGAAAATAGTCTGACTCACTGATCATTACGGTAAGAGGAGTACGTAACTCATGGGAAGCATTTGATACAAAATCTTCCTGGTTCCGGAAAGCTATTTCGAGATCAGAAAGCATCTGATTGAATGTAACAGACAACTGGTCTATTTCGTCTCTTCTGGCACCTTCGTCGAGCCTGCTGCTCAGACGAAGAGAGTTGATCTCTTTAACGGTGTTTATGATCCGGGAAATAGGCCTGATAGCCCTTCTGGCAAACATGTATGAGAGTAGGATTGACAGACCAATGCTGACCAGTATGCTCCAGAAAAGTATTTTCCGAAGCTCTTCAAGATAGGCTGTTCTTGTCCTGTCAAAGGCAAGTGAAAAAACATAATAAGTACGGTTTTCAAATATATGTCTGTAAAATACACCCTCTTTATCGGCCACAGTGAAAAAGTGGGAATTCCGGTATGCATTCTTTACAAGTGTTGCACTGTCTGCAAGATATTCAATGTCGTTGCTGTAAAGTATACGATAGGTGGAATCTGTAATTGCCAGCTCTTCCCTGTCAAGTATCAGGGATGATTCCTGTATCTTGCTTAAAAGGACTGAATCAACTTCTGCAACATTTATAAAGAGTGTGGCATAATTTTTTGCACTGTCGAGAATGTTTTGTCTGAATCTGGCGTGTTGCCTTGAATACGAAAAATACAAAACAAGCATTGAAAAGAATAAAAGAATCCCTGTTACAATCAATGAGAACTGAAGTGATAGCCTGATCTTTATATTCATTTTCTATATCTCTTTATCGCTGCAATAGAATCCGAATCCGAATTTGGTATGAATAAGCTTTGGTTCGAAGTCTCTGTCGATCTTCTTGCGCAGGTAATTAACATAAACATCTATTATGTTTGTGCTGGGATCAAAGTCTATTCCCCATACCTTCTCGATAATAAACTCCCTTGTCAGTAACTTATGCCTGTTCCTCAGGAATGTTTCAAGCAGCATTGACTCTTTGGCTGTAAGATCAATTTTCTTACCTGCCCTTATGACGGTTTTTGTTTTAAGGTCCATTTCAAGATCAGCTAACACTATTTTTTCGGAAACGATACTGACCTGGTCAGCTCTTCTTAAAAAAACATTTATTCGCGCCAGAAGCTCTCTGAAATCAAATGGTTTTACAACATAGTCATCAGCACCTTTTTCGAACCCGGAGATTTTATTTTCTGGCGTTCCGAAGGCAGTAAGCATGATAATGGGAATATCCTTGTTCGTCTTTCTGATTTCACTGCACAGGTCATATCCATTTATCAGGGGAAGGTTAATATCAAGAATTATAAGGTTATAACTCCCTCTTTCAATCATTTCTTTGCCTATATAACCATCATTTGCTGTATCAGTTATAAAACCTGCCTCTTCCAGCTGCATTTTAAGTATCTCCGCCAGCCTCTGTTCGTCTTCTACTATTAAAATTCTGATATCAGCCATGTTTTTTTAATTCTATTGTGCAAATTTACATTTTGAAATTCAAGAATATGCTTTTTTCTCATTTCTGCTTATAATTATTTATCAATTAATCATATTATGAGAAAGACAACTTTCAGTATCTTAAAGATGGACTGTCCTTCAGAAGAACAGCTCATCCGGATGAAACTGGAGGGATTAAGCTATATACGATCATTAAATTTTGATATTCCGGGCAGGAAGCTGGTTGTGCTGCATAGTACAGTAGAAAATGAGATATCTGATAAAATCAGTTCACTTGACCTAGATTCTTCAATAGTTGATTCTGTCGACATTGATGAACCGCCTGAAGTGGTTAAGGAGTCAACTGAAAAGAGACTTCTAATAATAGTTCTCGGTATTAATTTCTTCTTCTTCCTTCTTGAACTTTTCTCAGGACTAATTGCCGGATCGATGGGACTTATTGCTGACAGTGTCGATATGCTTGCTGATAGTTTTGTATATGGTTTAGCTCTTTTTGCAGTAGGAGGATCAATAATAAGGAAAAAAAGAATTGCTAAAGTCAGTGGTTATTTCCAGATGATCCTTGCCATCCTGGGTTTTGCTGAAGTGATCCGGCGTTTTATCGGATTTGAATCACTCCCGGAATTCAGAGCAATGATAATTGTTTCAATCCTGGCTCTTGCCGGCAATGCGGTATGCCTTTGGCTGCTCCAGAAAAGCAAAAGCAGGGAAGCTCACATGCAGGCAAGCATGATCTTTACCTCAAATGATGTTATTGCAAACCTGGGAGTTATTGCTGCCGGGATTATTGTATACCTTACAAATTCGAGCTACCCCGATCTTATTATTGGTATAGCTGTATTCATGCTTGTTGCAAGAGGTGCCTTAAGGATATTAAAATTATAGAATCAGATCTCAAAAGGAGGGATTTTATCCGTATCATCATCATGAACCGGTTTTAAATGTACAGGTGGAACCACCTGGAATGCCCTGTTGCGTCTCTTTTCATGATCAGTTAATGATTGTCTTGTTTTGAGCGATATTTATAAGGCCAAAATAGTAATTACCAGATAATCAATGCATAATCTGATTCTGAAATACATATTCGGGTGTCTCAACCTTTTTATTGGCATTTTAGATCTTAGAAATTCAGAGTTTTTCTTAGGAACTTAAGCTCTGAAAGAGCGAATACATGAATAACCCCCGGCGTCAGCCGGGGGTAGAGCAGCCATATGCCTTTTAGCTCTGAAGGAGCGTCACGTGATTATCATGGGAAGTATCGGTTGTCAATCTTGATGCCTGCCTCTTCAAACAATCTTCTGTACTCGTCTTCAAATGACTCTTTGCGATGATGGTTTTGCTGGTTTTTTATATAAGCTATCAGCCTTTCCAGGTCTCCAAATGAGCAGGTGAGGCTGGCATATCCCTCTGCCCAGCCCTCAAAACCGGGGAATAAGCTGCTTTTCTTAATCCAAAGCGAAGAATAGACCTTGATGTCTTTTACAAAATCGGCAGGGGCTATTGAAGGATGTATGTCAGTCAGAATATGAATATGATTTTGTACCCCGTTAATTCTATAGAGATAACTGTTTTTGTTTTTAATGATACCGGTTATATAGGCAAAAAGCTCATCAGAATATTCCTGTTTAATTGCAGGAATATTATTTTTAGTCCTCGTTACAATGTGATAAAGATGCTGACGATAACTCGACATTAGCACTGACTTTAAAGTTGATACAGCAAGACTTATTCAAAGGTAGGAAAAATAATCAATAAACAGTCTATATTACGCCCTTTCAGGGCTTAGGATCAGTAGTGGTCATTTACCCCCGGCTGGCACCGGGGGTTATTCATATAGCGCCACATTCGTGGCTTTAATAACCATCATGATTTTCCCGGCTTATGGATCAAGAAGATGAGCGAAATAGCTATTTCTAAAATCCATGCATACTGTCTTGAAAGTACCTCACAATAATCCTTTCCAATAAAACCTCAATGAAACAATAAGCTTTATTTGATTTTTGGGTGTCTTTCGCACAAAACAGGAAAACAACATTCAGAATATCAAAGATGGATTGTCCTTCTGAAGAACAGCTGTATTCATTCTTGTTGCAAGAGGTGCTTTCAGGATATTGAAATTATCAGATTAAATCTCAAAAGGAGGGACTTTCTCAATATCCTCAACCTGAACAGGTTTTACCGGGGCAGATGGAACAACCTGGAATGCCCTTATACGCGAAACAAGAAATGTAATCCCTAAGCCAAAGATTCCGATAACAGCAAAGGAATACCTGAGTCCTGCAAGTTCGGAGATATATCCGATAAGTGGAGGTCCCATCAGAAATCCAAGGAAGCTGACGCTTGATACTGTTACAAGTGCTATTCCGGGAGGTACTTTTGTATGTTTGCCTGCTGTGCTGTAAACTGTTGGCACTATGCTTGATACTCCCAGTCCGACAAGCATGAATGCAATGGTACATGTTATGAGATATGGCAGAATTACTGAAATAAAGAGACCTGCTGATATAAGGATACCGCAGATCTGCAACAGCTTCTGCCGGCCTATTTTTGAGATCATGTAATCAGCAACAAACCTGCCGGCAGCCATCATTATCATGAAAGAGGTATATCCGAGTATTACTAATGATGCAGGGGCCTTTACCACATCTCTGAAATAGATACCGCTCCAGTCGAACATCGCCCCCTCACTTGCCATGCTGCAGAATCCGATAATTCCAAGCTGAAGCAGAACGCCATCCGGTCTGGAAAAGAATTTCTTAACAGGTATATCTTTTGCTGCAGATGTCTCCCATCTGATAAGGTGAGGAAAGTTAAACCAGAGGATTGCCCAGACCATCAGGATGACAATAATGAAATGTGTATGCGGAGGGATTTTGAGATTAATCATCAGTAATCCTATCAGGGCACCTGTGAATCCGGCAAGACTCCATCCTCCATGGAAAGTTGCCATAATGGGTCTGTCATAGAGATGTTCTGCTGATACTCCCTGGGTGTTTATTGAAATATTATTGAGGTTTCCGGCAAGTCCGAACAGAAAAAGCGCAATGGCCAGCTGCCATCCCTCTTTGACAAGTCCTATATTATTGAGACACAGTGTGTAAATTGGCAGGGAAATAAGCAATATACGATGGCTCCCAAACCGTGTAACAAGCCTTCCCGAAAAAGGCATCATGGCAAATTGTCCTGCAGGCAGTGCGAACAATATGCTCCCAAGCATTCCGTCAGTTAAATGTAAAGATGTTTTAATATCAGGAATCCTGCTGGCCCAGGTGGCAAAAGAGAGACCGGTGCAGAAATATATCAGCGCCACAGCTATTCTGATACGTCTCTTTTCACGGACAGATAATATTTGCATTGCAGCCTGAAGAGTCTTACCTGACATATTAGTTTCTGGAATCAGCATGAGATACACCTTGTTGCAGCAGGCATAGCTTTTAATCTTTCAAATGAGATCGGTTTGTTGCATTTGATACATATTCCGAAATCAGGCAATTCAATCCTCTTGAGAACATTTTTCAGAGCCGTTATCTTTTGCCTGGCTTTTATCAAAGTAATATCATTAATCTCTTTTGACGGATTGCTGTCGTTTGAAGTAAACCAGTCGTTGGTATCTGTCTGGACTTCTGACTCCAGAAGTTCATTGAGCGTAATTACAGATCTTTCAAGCTTTTCTATCTCTGCTTCAACAATTGTTCTTATCTCTGCCTTCTCTGAGGGTGACATTGGTAAATATTGTATATGTGACCAAAATTACAAAAATCCCGATCAACTTGTTTCATAGGAATTCCTTTGCTGAATAGTTTTTCGCTTTGAATAAGGCGTTAAGACAAATTTTGCACCTTCTATATTTTCGCCGCTTATGCAAATCCCTTCATGCGGTTCCCGTTATCTCTCATAAATTAATATCTATCTTAGCGCTTTTTAGAAGCTGTGGATATAACTGAAAAACTGACCTACCGAAGAATTTTTCTTTTCTGGAGCCCACTGGCCCTTACCTGGCTCATGATGGCCATTGAACAACCTTTCCTTATTGCCTTCATTGCACGTCTGGATGAGGCAAAGTACAACCTTGCTGCTTTCGGCATTGCCGGCTCATTTGCCATGATAATCGAATCTCCGATAATTATGCTGATGAGTGCTTCCACAGCACTTGTAACGGGACGCAATTCATTCAGGAAGTTAAAAAGGTTCACCGATATTCTTAATGCTGCTATAACGGGAGTACAGATATTTATTCTTATTCCGCCCGTATTTAAATTCATTGTTGTAAGACTTATGGATGTGCCCGAAGATGTTGCGAAGCTGGCTCATATCGCACTGATTATTTTTCTTCCATGGGCTGCTTCAATTGGTTACAGAAGATTTTACCAGGGTATACTTATAAGGAATAACCTTACCCGGCGGGTAACATATGGCACCATCGTAAGGCTGTCAGTTATTGTGGTTTTTGGATTGCTTCTCTATTCTGCAGGTGTGAATGGGGCATATGTTGGTGCGGGTGCAATGTCGCTGGCTGTTCTCTTTGAAGCCATTGCTACCAGGATAATGGTCTCAGATACTTTGAAGTACCTGAACCAGAAGGAAGATTCTGAGAACGGACATCTGGGATTAAGATCAATAGCAAAGTTTTATTATCCGCTTGCCCTGACATCAATACTTTCACTTGGCGTGCATCCGTTTGTTACATTCTTCCTTGGCAGGAGCTATATGGCTGTGGAGTCACTGGCCGTATTGCCTGTTGTGAGTTCACTGGTATTTATTTTCAGGAGTATGGGATTATCATACCAGGAGGTCAATATAGCCCTGATTGGAAAGGAAAAGCAAAATTACAAAATATTGAGGAACTTTGCAATTTACCTTGGTTTGCTGGTAACGATTCTGATATCAGTGCTGGCTTATACTCCACTGGCTGATCTATGGTTCATAAATGTCTCCGGATTGAGTCTGGAGCTAGCAGATATGTCTTATCTTCCACTTAAGATAATGATACTTTTACCGGCAATGACAGTACTTTTAAACTTCCAGAGATCATCTCTTATAATAAACGGTACCACGGGCCCTATTTCAAGGGCAACAGCAGTTGAGCTTGTCGGGATAATTGCAGTGTTGCTCATTTGTGTAGTATTTCTGAATCTGACCGGGGTGGTTGCTGCCTCTATCGCATTCATAGCCGGTAAAGGTTTCTCAAACATTTACCTGGCACCAAAACAGGTTGCTGCTGTGAAAAGATGGTATCACTATTAGAAAGCAAATGATCATTGTCATCTTTCCAGGAAGATGAAACTTGTTTATTCCTATCTTTGTTAAGGTTATGTATAAATTACATTATTAGCCTTTTCTCAACACCTTATAAAATCTATTGACATGAAAAAGAATAAGACTCTCAGCCGGCGCAAGCTAATTAAAACCCTGATCTTTGCACCGATCCAGATAAGCCTCATTCAAAATGTTATAAAAGCTCAGGGAGCAGCAAGTATTATTCCGGGTTCGAATAATATTCCCGGAAACCTGGCTGAAGACCTTTACACTCCAAACCAGCCAATGGGAAAAGGACAGGGAATTATACCCGGCCGGGTGAGCTGGGTATGGAATCCTGCGGCAACAAATCCTTCCTGTGCAAATCTGCCGGTTTCAGCAGGACTGAGTGAAGAAAATTATGATGCCTGGTTCATGGATAAAAATACAAACCAGGAGCTTGTTGACAAAATGCTTGCCGACGGACTATGTTCAATATCAGGCAAAACAAAGACAGCTGATGCATGGACAAACATTTTCAGGTACCATAACCAGAAAAGGGGAAAAGGAGATGTAGCTTACAGGAAGGGCGAAAAGATATATCTCAAGCTGAACAGGACTGCCGCTTCCGGCGCAATAAACAAAGAATATGTGAGACAAAAAGATAAGCCTCTGGCCCTTACTTTTGAAACATCCCCTCAGGTTGTTCATGCAATGTTAAGGCAACTGGTAAATGTGGCCGGAGTACCTCAGGAGGCAATATATGTCGGAGATACCATGCGAAATCTTTACCAGGATGAATTTATAAAATACACTGCCGAATTTCCCGGAGTGAATTATTTATCAAGTTTTGGTGATGGTTCCGGAAGGATTAAGTCAGGAGTAAGCTCACAGGATCTTATATTTTATTCTGATAAGAAAAGTATAATGCCTGAAGCCGGATCAGATAAGCTTTACACGATTATGGAGGAGGCTGAATACCTTATCAATCTTCCCTCAATGAAGGGGCATAACCTGGCCGGTATTACCCTCTGCGCCAAGAATCATTTTGGTACTCATGTTCGGCCACGGGCAGCACACCTGCATCCCGGACTGAACACTGACAGCAGCCGGAAAGGTTACGGACATTACAGGGTGCTTACAGATATAATGGGTAACAAGTACACAGGTGAAAAAAACCTTTTTTACATTCTCGATGCACTATGGTCAGGGGACAACTGGAATGGTCTTCCGGTTAAGTTCCTGATGCCTCCGTTTAACAATCACTGGAGCTCTTCACTTATACTGTCGCTCGATCCGGTGGCAATTGAATCTGTTGCGGTCGATTTTCTCAGGACTGAGTTCTCAAATCCTGAACATACCGTAGCATATATCAGCGAAACGGGTGTTGATGATTACCTGCACCAGGCAGCTGATCCGAAAAACTGGCCTGCAGGGATAGTGTATGCTCCTAATGGCGATGGTGTTCCGATGAAGGGACTTGGAGTTCATGAACACTGGAATAATGCGGTAGATAAACAGTACTCACGAAATCTCGGAAAAGGGGAGGGGATTGAACTGGTAAAAATCTTTCAGTCAGCCTGAGGATTTAATTTGCCGGTACCGTTTAGTATAGTATTATCAGGCAATCCTGTATGATTCACTGATAAATCCTCATTCCATCTCCTGCTGTAATATCTGTGAATATAATAGGCATATGGTAAACCGAGGTTTGTTTCAATAAGTGAATTAATCACTACAGGTTGCCAGGCAGTGGCACGGATTCCGCTTATCAGAAGTGAAAATTCCCATGCAAACTGGACACCTGTACCTATTGCCATAAGCCACAGTATATTAACTCTGTCTTTTTCTTTAAGATTATTAAGAATAATATATAAGTACCCGATAAGTAGAATCAATGCCATTATGCCATGGTATGCTCCTGTACCCCTCCATATGGATATTTCTCCAAATCCTGATCCCAGGTTCTGACTTAACTGTCCGATTGTAATCCATCCCAGCACAGGAAGTAGAGACCATTCAATTATATGCTTGTCTCGATCGAGTAAAATCCATATCCATGCAAAGTTGGTAAAACCGTAACTCATGCTTAACCAGAGCAGGAAAAATAACGGATCAGCACCTTCTATATGGCGCGTTCCAAGCGCTTTATAGAAAATTCCGTAATCTACAATAAAGTACAGAAATCCGGCTAATATCCCTGCAATGAGTGCCTGGCGTTTTTTAAAATGGAGTAGCAGTGAAGCAAATATCAATAGCCACACGATGTCAAGGATGATGTAAAGCGAATTGAATGTACGTGATACTATAAAATCCATAACAATGTTAATTTATTATTATTCAGAATTCAGGTTCTTATGGAGCCATGCAATAATAAGAATTTGTATCGGCATATTTGTTAAATCCTTTTAATTATAAAGTAGATGAGAGATATTTATGCCGCCTGCCTTTGGCCTTAAAATTAAATGATCAGGGATGGATTAAGTGGCATAGATTTTGATTATTTCCGATAATTATTCAAGTATTTAACTTTCAGAAGATATGAAAAGGTTATCAGGTCTCATTATAATACAAATGATATTGATGTTATCATGCGAAAAAGAGAAGTTTGACGATCTTGAATATTTTGCCTTTGGTAATGCTTATGGATTCTGTCTGGGAAACTGTGCAAACTTTTTTATGATCAGAGATAATAATGTATATCCCGATGAAATGGACAGGTACGGTGATCCATTAATATTTAAATCAGTGGCTTTGCCTGTTGAGAAGTTTAATCTGGCAAAGAAACTGATAGATGATTTCCCGTCATATCTGACAGACAATCCTGACAAAACTTTTGGTTGTCCTGACTGTGCTGACCAGGGAGGAATCCACATCGAGATCAAAGAAAATGGACAAATAAAGAAGTGGCATTTCGATACAAATATTTCAAATCTTCCTGCAAGGATCCAGGATTATGTAAAAGAAGTATCTGATGTAATTGAGAAGTTGAAATAAATTCTGTCGGCTTCTGCTCACCCATTCTCCCATTCACAAAGAAGAATAGTATTCGTTTGCTTAAAATCCTTTAATTTCGGACATACTAATAGAGATTTTTGATAATGAGAATCAGGTATACCGGAAGGTCCCTGGATCAATTATTCTTCAGACTGGCAACTGCCTTTTCTGCTTCAAGGATATCTTCACATAACTCGATATTATAGCCTGTGTACTTTTTATCAACTTCTTTTAAAATATCCAGGGCCTCTTCATGTTTACCTGATTTATGCAATGCAAGTCCTTTCATCCAGAGCAGGTATTTGCTTTCAGGAAATTCCAGGAGGCCTTTCTGAGATAATTGCAGACCCTCCTCAACATTAATCCCTGGTCTGATTAATATCCAGCACAGGTTATTTATCCTGGCAAGTCTGTGAGGATCAAGATTATAGGCCTTCCTCCAGTGTTTCTCTGCAGTTATTGTATCCTTCCCCCATAAATATAAATAACCAATACCCCACTCCCAGGTTGATTCGGGCAAAGTATATCTTGGTTCATACCAGCGAATTAGTTCTGAGATGCTTTTTTCAGCAGCTGCTGAATCTCCCATCATAATACCACTGGAACACTTAAAATCAATCATAGAATCATTATCAGGGTTTACACGCAAACCCAATTCAGCTACTCTTTGCACCTCTTCAGGCCGTCCGGCCATCAGCAATGACTCGCAATAATCTATATAATATCTGTCATATTTCCAGTTAACACCTCTTTCGATGTTAATTTCCTCAATTCTCTTAAAAGCCCTGATTGCTTTTTCATATTGATGCAACATGTTATCATATGTAACTCCAAGGTCTAACAAAACCAGACGGGAGTCTATATCGGATTTTTCCAGTAAATCACAATACCTGGCTATATCTTTCGGATTTTCACTTATACCACAGGCATACCACAACTCAAGCCAGTATTGATATTTTAGAGGCAGTCTTTCTTTTGTATTGTACGCTTTCAGAATCCATCTGTTAGTTTCTTCACCTGTCTGATCCAGACGACCAAAATTATATGCAAAAGCTATATAAAAAGAGGCGAAAGTGAACATTGAATCAATGTCCACTGCTTTTTTCAGAGATGTGATAGCAGAACGATAGTCCTGTTCTAAGATCAGATTCACTCCTTCAATAAAATACCTGTAGGCTTCTGCTGACTCGGGATATGCTTCCCTGAAATCATAATCAGCTTGTTGCTCAAGTACCTTAATCTCGAGATAGTCCTTTATCTCATTGCACAATGAATCTACCAGGGCCAGGTAACCTGAAGATTTCAAATCCCCTTCAACCTTATTTGTCCAGATAATGTCACCGCTTTTGGTATCAATTAAATTCAGCAGGATCCAATATAATCCGCCTACTCCCTGGTAACTGCCTGATATATATGTTTCTGCCCTTACTTTTTCAGCTACCTCTTTTGCAATGGATGGTGATATCCCAGCAGTAAAAACCCGGTCCATGCCTTCCATCACTTCAATCATTGTCTGGTCATCACGCACTGCCAGTTCGGAAGAACTGCCCAGGTTATTTATAATAAGGGATGATATTCCTCTCTGGAAGAAATTCAGGGTTGTGTCTCCTGTCAGGTTTTCAAATGGTAAAACAGCTATGGAAATCCTGCCATCCGGATCCCTGATAGCTTCAAATCTATCTTTTTTAAGTATCCTGGGATAAACAAGTAATGCTGCGATCACTAATATGGCAGCGGATATAATACCGTACAGCAACCTGCTCTTTTTCAATTCCTCAGGTTTATCCTGCTCTTTATTTCTTTCCTCTTTTTTGCCTTTTTCCAGAGGCTCTGTATGCTGAGCCTTTTCCTCCAGCTGTATGACAGTTTCTGTTTTTAGTCCTGACACAATCTCTTTAATAGCAAGAGCAACTTTATTTATCTGGTTACGGTAATTGGTGTTATTTAAGTTTTTTTCCTCATGATCTTTTGGTGAAAGTGATCTGTTAACTCCCTGTTCTTTGTAAATGAACTCAATTCCACGCAGAACACTTTTCAGTACCGATTCACATAGTTTAATGTCATCATTATCCAGATCATGGATGCGAACAGGCAATATCCTGCTTGCCACATTACCGCCAGGCAGCTTAACCTTTAATCCATACTGATCTCCTGAAGCCTGATCTACAAATGCTTTAAACTCATGTTCCCAGGCAAATGATTTCGGATCACAATAAGTACGTGAGATAATGGGAATAAAAACAAGGCATTTCAGTTTATCTTTCAGTGAGGCATTAACATCATGGGTATCTAATAATCCATCATGAGGATTTATATCAAAATAGACACTTATTTCTTCCTTAAAAGTAGATTCTAGTTCATCCTTCAAAGCATCCACAAACTCGCTCACCCATCTGTCACCCTTGTTGTCTTTCTGGCGATAGGATATGAAGATGTCGTAGTTGTATCCGGGGATTATGCTTGCCATATTACCGGTTCATTGTGTTAAAGATATGAAACAGTTGGATGCAAGTCAAATAAAAAACAAGCACCATGCTGCGGATGGTTATATTAGATGTCTGTTCCTGAACGCAATACCTGAGCC
>CAYLYN010000015.1:0-41346 GCA_964387565.1 uncultured Rikenellaceae bacterium
CATCCGGCTGTTGAATCAATCCTGATGTGGCATTTCTGGGCAGGAGCCAACTGGATACCGGCCTCTTCACTTTACAGGAAAGACTGGACTCCTACACCGGCTGCAAGTGCTTACAAATCGCTGGTTTTTGATGAGTGGTGGACAAGATTCAGGGGGAAGTCAGATGAAGAAGGTTATTGTGTTATACGGGCGTTTTTTGGAACACATAAAATAAAAGTGAACGGTGTTGAAAAAACCATAGAACTCAGCAAACAGGATAAATCAGCATATATAGAATTCTGATTGCATCGTATTTAATATGAATATTTTCAATAATGAATTTAAAAACCAACCATTACCATAATAATCCTGCAGGATGAAACCTCAGGACAGTCGGTCCCATCAAAAAATGTACATCCATTGCATTGCTCGTAAATATGTTGGTAAATCCAACAAATTTATCTGCACTGTAAGCACTGGTTACATGACTGGCCTTAGTATTATCTGCCAGAGCTTCATTGACAGAAACATGCCACCTTGGTAAAGGAGTATTAATGTTTGATTTGAAATAAAGTTCCGTCCAGGTTATTCCTCCGTTTTTTATTCCGCTTGATCTTGAACTTTTCTCAAACCTGATTGATCCGATATATTCATTATCAGATGCAAGTAACTTTTTGATATATAATGCATACCAGTCTCCCCTGGTATCAGAACTGTCTTTTCTTAGTTCAATAATATATGTTCCCGTACCCCAGTCATAGTTCTTTCTGACGCCAATAAAATCACCTTCATACCCGGCACTTTGTCCCCATCCTCCTTCAGCTATTCTGTAATTTAATGTATCTCTTGTTTTCCATCTTGAGAAAAGAACACCTTTTTTATTATCTCCATCAGGTTTCATCAATGAGGTTTGGATGCCATAATAAAAACCTATAGTATCATTTATAATTCCCTGGTAAAACTGATAATATAATCCATCCATATTTAATGAGTTATCGCTATTGACAGGTTCATTAAATATCGTGAAATTAAAAACCAGTTTTGAAAATGTTGAGGCAGGAAAGTCCCAATACGCATAGTGAATACCCCCTATCTCCCCATTAACTGGTATTGCGGTATTTACAGGCTCCAGAGCAATCCCGGATACTTCGTCGGATTTTTCCGATTCAATGTTATTATTATCAACGATACTTAGCTTATAGTAGTATTTTTTATTCAGCGATACTAACAGATCAGTAAATTGATTCGTGTAAGCAATCTCCCTGTAAAACAGTGTTGGAGAGGTAACAGTATCTCTATAGATTTTCACGCTTTTGTACTGCTTATTGGAAATCAGGTCCCAGGATAAAGCTAAATTATAATTACCAGGTACGAGTTTTATGCCGGTCATTTTGGGGGGAGGAATTTCCCTGGTTGTAAAAGACACCTGGTTTCCATACGCAGTACCTGCCTGGTTGGTGGCATAAGCCCTGATATAATACAGGGTTCCCCCTTCCAGATTACTGATATTGCTTGTAAAAGCACCATTAACGGGTACATCCGAAGTTTTTAAGTTAGCTGTGGTGGGTTCAAGGCTTGTACTCCAGCAAACTCCGCATGATACAACCGGAGCTCCGCCGTTTGAAGAAATAAATCCTCCCGATCTGGCTGTTGTTGCTGTGATTTCAGATACAGCAGTCGTTGTAATTAAAGGTAGTGCCGGCTTGTCTACTTTGCATGAATTAAAAACATATCCGATACTGACTATACATGCAGTTATAAATAGCTTTTTCATGCCGGATGATTATAATATAACTTTCTCAGAATATGTCTCTTATCAAATTTACAAATTGTTTATTCAAGTTGCAATCTTTTAATAGGGAAGTATTTAAATTTTTGACGCCAGACATAAACCATGGCCTGAATTCAGTTGTATTATTTCACTTAATATAGTTGTCAAACAGGATTTTAGACCAGGTTTCAAGCCCTTCATAAAACTCAGTCAGATCAGCTTTATCAATCCAGACAGATGTCATCTTGTCAGTTTCATTTATAACAATATTTTTATTAGTCACACTGATTTTATATGCAAGTCCGATATGATGCCTGCCAACCGGAATAGTATCATCATTTATAAAGCCAATGAATTTTAGATCCTCAATTAAACATCCATTTAAAAATCTGACCTCTTCAAATAATTCTCTTTTTAATTCTTTGATTATATACTGCTCCCCTTGATCTTCTGAGATACCAGGATTCATATGACCTCCTGCTCCTAAAGTGAATTTATTATGCAGTCTTTTTTCTCTCTGCCCTGATCTTCTTTTGAACAGGCAGAATGATTCATTAAAGTCAATTATTGCATATGTAATCAGCTGTTTAAAGGAAGGATCTTCTTCCAGGATACTCCTTTCTCTGAAAACACCGTTCTGAACAACCTTCTTCAGGGCTTCACTATTTCCCTTAATTAATCCCTGTTCTTTATAGGTTATTAACTTCCAGAGTTTGTCAGTTGGTACTGCAAATACTAATTCTTCCAAAGTTTTAGCGGCTAAACGCACATATTCCTTCTTATCGGAGGATGAGGATCATAATCTTCCACAACAAAATCATCAATAGTCAGCTGATCAAAAGGCTTTTTTGCAATACGTAATTTAGGTAAGGGCCTTGGCTCTCTTGACATTTGTTCAAGAATTGCAGTTACATGATCATATTTTTCTTCATTGCCGTCGCCGGGAGCATTTTTATTGATCCATTCAGCAACTTCCAGGTAGTCTTCCTTTTTGGAAACATTTCTTATTCTCCTCTGCACCTCTTTGAAATTGGATTTATGCCATTCTGTTCTTTTACCAATACCTGCATAAAAATGTGAATCGCCAAATGTGTGTATAAACGTTTTCGGAACCATCCCGGCCTCCTGCGCAATTACCTGGGTAAGGGCAGCATAACTGGCAATATTAAATGGAACACCGAGAAACTGATCGCAGCTTCTCTGGTAAAGCTGCAATTCCATTTCACCCTCTTCATTGGCAGTTGCCTGGTATAAAACATGACATGGTGGTAATGACATCTTTGGCGTATCGCCGGGATTCCATGAATCAACGATATGTTTCTTCCCGGTTGGTTTCTTTTTAAGACCTTCAATCATGTTTTTTAACTGGTCTATTTCAACAAACATTCCTTTTTCATGATCATAATATTCCCATCTTCTCCATTGCTTCCCGTAAATTGGTCCGGCATCGCCCCATCTATCAGCAAATTCAGCATCCTCCTTAATCCTCTGGCCATATTCTTCCATTGCTTTATCCCAGTCTTCAGAATACTTCACAATACCTGCAGGAAAAATTCCTTCCTTCTGCATCCCCGGAAGATTGGCCTGGAAAGCATCAGGCCTCCAGATTGGTGCGTTATTGTCTTCAAGATATTTAATATTTGTATCTCCCCTCAGGAACCATATTGTTTCATGAAACATAGATCTTGTAGCCATCTTCTTTGTAGTTAGTAACGGATACCCCTCCCTGAGATCATATTCGTCCTGATACCCGAACAAAGAGATTATACCAGCTTCCTTGCTTCCTCCTTTAAAATTTGAACGGTTTGAGGTTAAGATCGCTTTTGAATGATCCAGATATTGTTGTGCCATGCTCTGTTCTGTTAAAGATTAATTCTGACTATTAAGAGTAATTTTTGTTAAAACTATATTTTTTCATTTAATCTGCAAAAGCCTGCTTCTCTGACATCATCATGCCTTTATTAAATATTTGTCAGAAAGGACATTATATAAACTACCATGCGAATATGGTCAAAATTTAGGCACAGGCTGGACCCGGCCCTTTAAAGGCTCTTCAGACCTATGTTATAGCGAGTCGCCGAAATCCTCTCTGAATTTCTCAGTCAGCTTATCCGGCCAGTTGGTTTTAGCCTTGAGCTTCCCAACAAAGAACCTGAGCACAGGTGGCTCCTCATCCCACACAAGACCTCCGATGAGATTCCTGTTTTCATAAAGCCAGGTTACTCTGTCTTCCATATATTTAACCTGCGACAATGTGAATACTCTCCTTGGAAAAGCGAGTCGCAAAAGTTCGACATCGGCGGGAATATCATTCCCGTTTTCATCTCTTACACTTGATATGGAACCTCTTTCCATGCCTCTGATACCTGAGGCAATATATAGAGCTGCAGCCAGCGCACCTGCCGGATACTCACTCTGCGGAACATGCGGAATAAAGCCTCCTGCATCAAGATGACAACCCAGTCCGCCGGCAGGTGTTACAACAGGTATTTCCTTTGCCACAAATGCATCGACGGCATATTTTATGAAACTCGGAGACTGACTGATAACATCCATATCTAGAGTTTCATACAGGCCAACTGCCATTGCTTCAATTTCACGAACACTCATTCCTCCATATGTGAGAAATCCCTCAAACAAAGGAACCAGGTCCCTCATTTTCAAATATATGTCCTTATCATTTGTGCATATCCCTCCTCCTCTTGTACAGCTTACCTTACGGCCTGAAAAATATGAAAAGTCAGTATAGCTCATCATTTCATGCAGTATCTCCTTTATTGTTTTGTCTTCATATCCCTTCTCGCGTGTCTTGATGAAATAGAGGTTTTCATTTATAAGACTTATGTCCATAAGAACTTTTATACCATGCTTGCGGGATATCTGCCAGACATCCTTCATGTTTTGCATTGAAAATGGCTGACCTCCAATCAGGTTTGTACCTGCCTCGAACCTGATGAATGCAATATTTTCAGCTCCATTCTCATTAATAACCTTTCCGAGCTTATCGATATCTATATTGCCTTTAAAAGGATCCTCGCTCCTGATATTCAAAGCTTCATCAGTATACACCTCAACTACCTTGCCACCTGTAAGTTCTATGTGTGCTTTTGTGGTAGTGAAATGGTAGTTTGTTGCAACAATTTTTCCTTTCGGAACAAATGCCTGTGCGATGATATGCTCAGCAGCTCTCCCCTGATGAACAGGCAGGAAATACTTCTGGTTGAAAACATCATTTATTGCTTTTTCAAGTTTTGTATAACTGTATGATCCGGCATATGAGTCATCTGCTACCATCATAGCTGCAACCTGATTGTCACTCATGGCATTGGTGCCGCTGTCAGTCAGCATATCAAGAAAAACATCCTTGTTCTGCAAAAGAAAGGTATTGAATCCTGCTTCCTCCATTGCTTTTTTCCTTTCTTCAATCGGAAGAAGATTTAATTTCTGGACAACCCTTACCTTATGCATTTCAAGAGGTATTTCCTGTCCGTTAAAAAACGTGATAGTGCTGCTTTTCTGAGTCTTTTCCATAGTCGGTTGCTTGTTATTATTAAAAAAAAGACCTGCCGTCTCCATGGCAAGCCATATTTCCAGGATTATTTAAAATAACTATTCATTTAACAGGACCCTCTATTATAGATTCCTGTAACAATAAAAGTAATAATAGATTCCAATATTTAACTTCCGGATCACTTTTACTTATTAATTATTACTCAAACATACTTTTTTTTTACAGTAATGCAAAATGTAATGAAAATACTTTGCTTCATAACTTTTCAGCCATTTTTTTTATATCCTTCACATATATCACATTTCTTTCGTAACCATGCTTTGTTACATAAATCATGGCATCGGCAACCTGTTTCATTGATGTTATTATATTGGGAAGAACAATTTTTATAACTGGAATAAGCCACCTGATATAGTTGTAATATTTCAGTACATATCGTTGCCCCTGTGCGGGGATCAGGAATCCTATCCTGAATCCGAACGCCTGCTTAAAAGGCAGTTTCATCAGATCGTTTTCCGTTTTGCCTTTCACCCTTGCCCACATCATTCTTCCTTTTTCGGTGCTGTCGGTTCCTCCGCCACTTACATAAACGAATGACATTTCAGGATTGGGATTTAAGGCTTTTGCGAAATTCATTGTCGTATCGTAAGTGATCCTTCTGTATTCCTCTTCCTTCATACCGACACTGCTTACTCCTGCACAGAAAAAGCAGGCATCATAGTTTTTCAGATGTTCGTCATTTTCCTTCAATGTCAAAAAATCGGCAACTATGTATTCTTTAAGCTTATGATGTGTAAGACCTGACGGCCTGCGGCTTACGCTCAGTACCTCTGTAACTTCCGGATGCTGAAGGCATTCAAGTAAAACACCTTCGCCAACCATTCCTGTTGTACCTGTTATAATTATTCTCATATGAGTGTCAGTTGTTATTCATAATGCAAAAATATGTAAATCTCATAATGTATATTGTCTGAGGATAATTATCATTCAGTGAATTAAGGAGAGCATTCGCAAGAATTTCCTGAAATTTGACCAGGACAAGAGCTGCTGTGGGCAACTAAATAAAAATAAGTATTTTTGGACCCTGGTTATATATCAGAAAATTAATTTGTTCTGAAAGAATAAAAAATAGGATTTGATTTTTTGGCTTATGACCTCAGTTATTATTTCACTTATTGGTAATTATTTTTAAAATAACAACATGATCAAAAAATGTATTATCCCTTTGCTGCTTTTTCTTATAAGCTGTAATTCTCCAACCCCTCCTGTAGAAAACGTCAGGTCCCGTCCGGAAAAAAAATCTTCACCGGTTGCAGCAAAACCAGCACCCAATCCATGGGCTGTCAGAAACTATATAGATTCAGATGGTAATCCTTCCGAAAGAAAATATGGAAGATATGATGCAGACGGAACCTTTTCTGATCCTTCAGCTTCAGAAGGATATCTTCATGCCGTAATCCTGTTGAATAAGGAAAATGCAGGTATACTCTTATCAAAGCATAAAAGATCAAATCCTGCCGAAAAATTTGCAGACCCGGTCACAATAAAAATGAAAAACACAGCCGGAAATGAACTGGAACTAATTTCCAACAGGGGGTGGAATAAATCGGGTGGAATCCTTATTGAGCAAAACAATAATGATTACAGTCAGTTCAGGATCTTCATGCTCAAGAGTGAAGGGATGGTTGATGTTACGATAACCGGAGATTCATCATCTGTTTACCTCTTCGCTATCAGTGCAGCAGGTTTCGGAGATGCATTGAGCCAGCTGTAAATAAAAATGTCTTTACCATTGAATCATTTACTATCCTCATATTTTAATGATCTATGAATAAGAATTATCCTGAAACAGAATATAATCAATCCTATTTCCCGAAGTTCATGTTCTTCCTGATTGCTCTAAGCTCAGTGTTAACTTCCTTTTCCCAGGAATGGCCCGACTGGAGAGGTACTGGCCGTGATGGCGTATGGAAGGAATCCGGGATAATCGGTAAATTCAGTTCCGATACAATTCAGCTGAAATGGAGTGTCCCTTGTGGTCCGGGTTACAGCGGTCCTACGGTTTCAGGAGGAAAAGTTTACCTGACCGACCGAATAGAAAAGCCGACTGAATCTGAAAGGGTGCTATGTGTAAGTTCTTCTGACGGAAAACTTATCTGGAGTCATACTTATGCCTGTCCGTATGGTAACGTTGGCTATCCGAATGGTCCTCGTGCATCAGTAGTCATAAATGAAGGAAAAGCTTATTCCCTCGGAACAATGGGTAACCTTTTCTGCTTTAATGCACAAACCGGGTCCGTTATATGGCAGATTGATCTTAACAGAAAATACAATATAAAAATGCCAATATGGGGTATAGCAGCTACTCCGCTTATTGCAGGAAATAAGTTAATTATGCAGATCGGGGGAAGTGAGGGTGCTTCAATTCTGGCTCTTGATAAATATACCGGCAGGGAGCTTTGGCGTTCATCCGGCGATAAGATCTCCTATTCTGCACCTGTCCTGATAAAGCAGGCCGGTAAACCGGTTATAGTGGTATGGACCGCAGAAAACCTGAACGGTCTTGATCCGGAAACAGGAAAGATATACTGGAAAATACCATTTGAGGTCAGAATGGGTATGGGCATATCCACTCCTGTTGTTTACAACGATAATATCTTCGTAAGCTGCTTCTTCAGCGGATCTCTGCTGGTGAAGCTAAATAACGACAAACTTTCAGCTGAAAAAGTATGGATGAGGGCAGGAGAAAGTGAATATAAGACGGATGCACTCCATTGTGTAATAAATACCCCGGTAATAAGAAATGGTTACATCTATGGAGTGGACAGCTATGGTGAACTACGCTGCCTGAAGCTACTTACAGGAGACAGGGTATGGGAGGATCTTTCAGCAGTAAGAAAAAACAGGTGGGCTAATATTCACTTCATTGAAAAAGGAAAACAGACATGGATGTTCAATGAGCACGGGGAGCTTATGATTACTGAACTTTCACCCGAAGGATTAAAGATTTTAAGCCGGGCCTTTCTGATTGAACCCACAACCGGACAGCTCAACCGTAATGGTACCGGAGTGACATGGACACATCCTGCTTTTGCAGATAAACACATTTACATCCGGAATGACAACAGGCTGGTTTGTGCATACCTGGGTGAAAGCAGGTAAGCCTGCTTTAATCACCAGGTTGCAGAATCACCAGTGCCTGGACTTACCAGGAATCATTCTTTTTCCCCCCGTACGACGGTACTGTTATATTATTAACAGACCGTTGCCTGTACTCTGTTCTTTTTGCTATAAAACCGGCAGAGCGGTATTCTCCCAGATATAATATTCCAGAGAAGGTATCTCCTTCAATTAAGCCATCAAAGGTGTATGGAATTGATTCGGCATTTTCCCTGTAATTACTTTGAAGCCTGACCTTATTACCGTTAATCTTTCCGCCAATTTCGAGCATCGAGAAAGTGCTTTTATGTGTACCTCTTATATCATTTCCTTCCTGCTTCTCCAGAAACAGCTTATGCTCTCCCTTCCCTGAATAAAACTCTACTGATACATCCCAGTTACCTGTAAGATTTGCAGCAGGCGGCTCAATAACTTCATTTTTCTTCTGGTGCTTCTGTGAAAGTATCTTATATAAACGGTCTGCAACAATCTTTTCATCTCCGGGCTGCATCATATGAGCACTTATCGAGATCGAAGTAGTGCCTTCCCTTGGATTGGTCCGTCCACCGGCAAGTACTATCCTTGGTTTATTGGTGATAAGGTCTTCTGTAACCTCTTCTCCGGTTATATTCAGCGCTTCAGGATCCCATGATATTGTCAGTCGGGCACTTCGGTTATCGACACCCTGTGGTTCTGTTATCTTTGTTGTCACACCGCTTACTGCTGATACTTTCTTTGAGATATAATCAAGCCAGGAGATCCATCTCTTTTCTTCTTCGGGATGGTTTCTTTTTACCCAGGCTTCAACAGCTGCCAGCATCCCAATATGTTCTTCCTTACCGACCTTGTTATCCCTTCCTGGTCCGTGGTGTGGTGAACTTGCCTGCCATGCTGAGAATAACAGATCTTTATTCCCGAGAAGAAGTCCTGCACACTGTGGCCCTTTGATCGCTTTTCCCCCGCTGTATGCCACGATAGTGGCACCCCGCTTAAGATGGATATTTGGAATGGTAAGCACCTCTGCAGCAGCATCAACAAGGATAGGTATATTCTTTTCCTTTGCAACTGCAGCCACATTATCTATCGATAAGGGCCCGCTGTCATATCCCTGCGGAGCAGAGAAAAGATAGATCATGGCCGTTCGGGAACTTATTGAATTTTTAAGCTCCTCCATTGTATCAACAGTTATCAGGTTTACGCCCGCATTTCTTATGGCATGGTCATACTGGTTGCGTGAATAGCGGGGAGCTATAACTTCGGTTTTTGTAAATCCTGTCAGGTCAGGAACCCTTACAAGCTTTTCAGGATCACCGTCGGTAATACAGGCTACCGCAACATGTTTCATTCCGGCGGCACAACCTGATGAAACCATTCCCCATTCGGCACCGGTTATCTCAGCAAGTCTCTTTCCTACCCCCATCGCCAGTTCGTCAATGTAAACATAGTTCTGACCTGCAAGATCGACCGCCTTACGAACTTCAGGCAGCTCTATGGATCCTCCGATTGCTGTAAAAGTACCCTTACAGTTAATAACTGGTTCAACACCTATTGACTGATATATCTGCGGACCGAGTGCCAGGGCTCCCTCAGCAGGATTCGATAAAAGTCCTGCATCATTTACAGGTTTCTTCTGTGTATCAGATGCCAGAAGAGGCTCGACCGACATAATACCTCCTGCTACAGGTAGTACTGATAAGGTTTTTATGATTTCTCTGCGTTTCATAGCTTGCTTAGTTAAAGGATTGGTAAACAAAAATAATAAAACCTTATTGCATACCGGTTTCTTTTTATGTTAAAACACCTAAATTAGGGTATAAAATGTCATTTGCCTGAAAATTACCGGTGTTCACCGAAAATATTTACAGGAAAAATTATCTGCACAGTTAATTTGTTATTAAAAAAGAAATATGAAGAAGATCGTAATTATAGGAGGTGGTGTAGCCGGTCTTTCAGCCGGTATCTATGCCCGGTTAAATGGTTTTGAAACTGAAATAATCGAAATGCATTCTGTAACAGGAGGTCAATGTACAGCCTGGGAAAGAAAAGGTTACAGGTTCGATTACTGTCTCCACTGGCTTGTAGGAACACGTAAGGGACCGTTCCATGATATCTGGAAGGAAACCGGGGTGCTTAACAACGAAGTAAGGATAATTGACCATGAAGTACATACAAAACTTTATAACAACGAAGGGAAAGAGTTCATCCTTTACACCGATCTGAAAAGGTGGGAGGAGTACCTTTGTAAACTGGCGCCGGAAGATGAAACGAGGATAAGGAAGATGTGCAAAGATATGAGAAAATCAGCCTTTCTTCAGCCATTTTCAGATCCGCCCGGACTTAGAAATCCAGTCAGATCTTTACGCTCAGCATTTAAAATGCTGCCTGTAATGATCCTTTTCATGAAATATGGTCGTAAGGATTGTAATCAGTATTTCCGAAAACTTGGATTTACAAATAAAACGCTTCTTGACTTCTTTGACAGCATTTATGGATCACGCGATTTCTCTGCCCTGGCATTCATAATGATGTTTGCCTGGTTTAACCAGAAAAATGCCGGTTACCTTGTGGGAGGATCACTTCCGATGGCTGAGAGAATGACAAAGAGATTCACAGACCTTGGAGGTAAACTGACCACCAGGGCCAGGGTCAGTAAAATTATTGTGGAAGATAACACTGTAAAAGGAGTTATCCTTGCCGACGGAACTCAGATAGATGCCGATTATATTATTAGCGCTGCCGACGGCTATTCAACAATTTTCGAAATGCTCGAAGGTAAATACCTTACAAAGAAAATCACTCATGCATACAAGAACTGGGAGCTTTTCACTCCTATTGTTCAGGTATCATTTGGTATCAACAAAAAAATTGAATCTCAGGTTCCGGTTGAATCATGGATCATTAAGGATCAATACATTGGCAGAACAAAGACAATTCACGGATATTCAATAATGAATTATAGCTTTGATCCCACAATGGCACCTGAAGGAAAAACAGTGCTGGTGATGCGTTTTGATTCACCCTGGGACCTTTGGCAGGCAATAGGTGATGAAGATTATAAGGACGAGAAGGAAAAGATTAAAAAAGATGCATCTGCAATTCTTGAAAAATACTACCCGGGAATCTCTTCCTATATAGAAACCATAGATGTTGCAACACCTGTCACTGATGTGAAATATACAGGTGTGTGGAAAGGTGCATATGAAGGATTCATGCCCTCAAGCAAAAACCTTATGGACAACCTTAATCCTTTTATTCCTGGATTAAAAAGGTTCTATATGGCCGGACAATGGCTTTTCCCGGGTGGCGGATTACCTCCTGCAGGACAGTCAGGGAAATGGGCGGTTCAGTATATTTGCAGGGATGAGAAAATTAAGTTCAGGACAATATAGATTTTCCTCTGAAGTCCTTTAAGACGTGCTTTTGTAAATCAGGTATGTTAAACTGCCGGGAGATGATAATCCTCACGAACAGAAATCTTAACTACATTTACAAAAAATTAAAACTTCAGCATGAAACCCACATGATTAATGATAATCACAAGCATTAGAAAAACATAATTATTAGTCATGTGTGGTTCTCCCGCTTAAGCTGGACAGGCTATCATACCGCTAAAATCAAAATTATATTATGATGAAATTATTATCGTGGAATGTCAACGGAATACGCGCAATTGCAAAAAAATCTTTCTTTTCTGATTTTGAGCTCTTAAGTCCTGACATCCTCTGTCTTCAGGAAACCAAGGCTCTCGAAGACCAGGTAGCAGAAACCCTCAAGCCCCTGAATGGCTATAATATCTATTCTAATTCCGCAGAAAAACCGGGCTACTCCGGAACAGCTGTGATTTCAAAAATCAAACCCCTTAGTGTGAAAAAAGGTATCAACAATCATGAGCATGATTCTGAAGGACGTGTAATATGTCTTGAATTTGATACATATTTCCTTGTCAACGTATATGTGCCTAATTCAGGCAGCGAACTTAAAAGATTAGGCTACCGCCAGCAATGGGACAAAGCTTTTTATGACTATCTGAAGAACCTCGAAAAGGTGAAACCGGTGATTGTTTGCGGCGATTTTAATGTCGCCCACAAAGCTATCGACCTGGCAAGGCCAAAAGATAATTATAACAAATATGCAGGATATATGCAGGAGGAGATTGACGGGATGGACAGGTTCACTGCCGGAGGTCTGGCAGACACATTCCGGCATTTCTATCCCGGGATAACAGGGAGGTACTCATGGTGGAGCTATCGTGCAGGAGCAAGAACCAAGAATGTGGGCTGGAGAATTGATTATTTCCTGACCAGTAAATCGTTTCTTCCTGAAATAAAAAATGCCTTTATTCTCGAAGAGATAACCGGTTCCGATCATTGCCCTGTTGGAATTGAGCTAATAAAGTAAAAGTCCGAATCGACAACTACTCTTCGGAATTATAACTAAGTCCTAAGCTGGCTGATGCCGAAATAAACGAATAATATCAATTAAATCAGACTGATTACTTCAGATAATCACTGAAATAGCCGGTAATCTTATTAAAAAGATGAATTCTGGCTTTGCCGGTCATATTATGCCCGGCACCTGGATAAACAAAATAGTCAACCTGTTTCTGTTGTTTGATACATTCATCCAGGAACATCAGGCTGTTTTGCCAGACTACGGTATTATCATTTGTCCCATGAATAATCAATAACTTTCCGCTAAGATTACCTGCATAGTTTAACAGACTTGCTTTTTTGTATCCATCCTGATTTTGCATTGGGGTATCCATGTAACGTTCACCATACATTACTTCATACCATTTCCAGTCAATAACAGGACCTCCTGCACAAGCTACCTTAAACACACCCGGCTGACGAAGCATCAGGGAAATCGTCATAAATCCGCCATAACTCCATCCGTCAACTCCAATCCTGGTACTGTCAACATAAGCAAGTGATTTAAGATATCTGACACCTGCCATCTGGTCAGCCATCTCTGTTTCTCCAAGCTGTCGGTGAATGATGCTTTCAAACTCAAACCCTCGGTTTGCTGAACCACGGTTATCCAGGGTAAATATTACATACCCCTGCTGCGCCATATAGTTCAGCCAGAAACCGGCTCCCCCGGTCCAGGTATTATTTATCATCTGTGCATGAGGCCCTCCATAAACATAAATAAGAACAGGGTATTTCAGGCCTGGTTCAAAATCTGTTGGTTTTATTAAACGGCAATAAAGATCTGTCTGACCATCATCTGCCTTAATTGTAAATATCGACATTTCACCAATCCTGTAATCTTTGTAAGGATTCACATCCTCCTTCAGGGTGGCCAGTTTTAATCCTTTTTGATCCAACAGATAATAAGCGCGCGCCATTTTTGTACTGCTGAAAATATCAATAAAATAATCCATGTCTGCTGAGGGTAAAATGTTGTGTGTTCCTTCCTCTGCGGATATTTTAATGATCTTACCTGATTTTAGATCTGTTTTATACAAATGTCTTTCAATGGGGCTCGCCATTGTAGATTCATAATATATTGAAAGTCCTTGTTTATCTGATCCCAAAATATCGGTTACTTCCCAATTGCCTTTTGTGATTTGCCTAAGCATACTCCCTTCATTATCATATAGATATAAATGACTCCACCCATCACGACGACTTTGCCAGATAAACCTGGAAGGATCTGCTTCAAGGAAATAAAGACCATGCAATGGCTCTACATATCGATCATTCCTCTCTTCGAAAAGAGTCTTTACCATCTTTCCGGAAGCAGTTTCATACTTATTCATGACAAGGTGGTTCTGGTCGCGGTTTAATATACCGGCGTAAATGAATTTTCCTGAAGGATCCCAGGTTACAGATGTGATGTACTGGTTTTCCGGACCAGCAGTTTGAAGATAAACAATCTCATTCAGATCAGGATTAAAAATACCCAGCTCAACTTTCTGACTTTTCATCCCGGCCATCGGATATTTATCCGGCAAAGGCAGTGCTATCCTGTTGTAAAGATCAACAAGGGGATAATCTGAAACTTCGCTTTGATCTGTTTTATAAAATGCCAGAAGCCTCCCTTCAGGTGACCAGTACATTCCGGCGTCAATGCCGAATTCATTTCTTGAAGGTATCTGTCCATATACAATATCATCGTTTTTTTCATCAGTGACCTGTACAGTCTCTCCATTAATTGCAACAAAGAGGTTATTTTTAATAGTATAGGCGACATGCAGATTTCTGGCATCAATAGATACATTTTCTCCTGCCTTATCATATTCATTTGCTATTTCAAGTGAAGATCCAGCAAAATCATACAAAAACAATTTGTTCTCATCCCTGAAATAAAACCGGTAATTATCTATCCAATTTATTGATGGGAAATGGCTGAGTTCTTCCTGCTTCAGGTTTTTAAGTTTTTGATTCAGGATTTCCAGGGAAAGGAGATTGTCCGCAATGTTGGGTTTGGCCACAGATTTCTGGAGGAGAGTGTTATTTTCAACATATGTAAATACATCCTGATTGCTTCTCCAGGAAAGATTAGTAATACTCTGAGGTGATAGATTGCGGTTAAGATAATCGCTTGCATTAAATAGCTTATCCTGTGAAAAGAGGTTTGCTAAACCGGTAGAAAAGAAGAGAACAGTCAGTAGAATAAAAGTCTTTTTCATCTTACAGAATAAATTTGATTAATTGATTAACGATGTTAAGAACACAAATGTAGTGTTTGTTAAAAAATAATAATTGTGATAATAGTTAAATGGTTCATTGTCCGGTCAAGGTGTACCTGCTTTGGGAAGAAACATGGTTTACGAAGCTGGTAAAGATGAGGAGCAACCGACAGATGGTCAGTTAGCTCATTCAGGCTCCAGTACAGGGGACAACTGGTAAGGATACAGCTTGACCCGGGTGCGGTTGGCACCTATGTGTGGTAACCATAGACTGCTTCTGCCTGATCCGGTGCGAAAAAAATGCCTTTGATAATTCTACTTTATCTTCTGAAGAAGATCCTTCACTGCATCCTTATGGATCATGAAATCCATCATCTTGAGTTTGACATAATCGTCTGAAAAGAAATAGTACCCGAATTCAGGTGCTTTCGAATCATTATTCCTGGAACCGGACCCCGAATCTTTAATAAGATACCAGTCCTTACCGTCTTTCTCAAGATATCCGACAAGATGCATCCCGTGATCGTCGGTTGTTGTTCTGTTTGTAAACCTGAATTGCCTGGCATCATCATTTATATATGATGAAGGAATATCGAAATCGGGAATAATCGCTACCTGTGAATTTCTGTCAAATCCGGGTTCTGAAACGTCTCCTCCTATGCTTACAGTATATCCGGCACGAACAGCTTTCTTTAGTGTTTCCATAAAAACTGACAGCGGAACATTGCAATAATCGGAGCTGTGCCACCAGTTGTCAGGTACTTTATACTCAACACGTTTATAAAAGGGTTCCTGTTCATATGATAAAATATCAACATAGTTGTCGGGGTCAATTTTTATGACATCATGAAGATACTGAAGCGGAGTTATCTTTTTCCCATCGACTATTATCTCCGAAGGAGCTTCTCCAATATAATGCTTCATTATCGATCTGATTGTTGAAACTGCAGCATCTTCATCCCAGGCAGAATTTGCTTTCATCCATGAAAGGTAAGTCTGCATCTCCTCAATCATGTCTGCATGATCCGGGAACTTTCTTCCATCAAGCATCCCCGTAAAATCCGCCTCCGGTACAATACCATACTTTTTCCACATCCGTATGACAGCATTACCCTCTGATCCTTCAGCAAATGCTGAGTTACCACGTTCCTGTACAAATCTTCTGGTTTTTTCCACATATTCCCAGTATACTGTATACATCTCCGAAAGTTTTACTTTCATCTTGCTGATCCTGTAAACTTCCGACTCAAGAAATGAAGTTGTTGAGAAACTCCAGCATGTGTTTGTATTACCCTGTGAGATGGGAGGATTATGCCATTGCTGATTTTTATATAGATCTGTTTTATTGGGAAGCTGATATCCGCTGAGGTCAACTACAAACGACCTGCCAGCCACCTGAGGAGTCTTCCTTTCTTTTACATCCTGTACATCTTTCAGTATGTTT
This sequence comes from uncultured Rikenellaceae bacterium, assembly GCA_964387565.1. Taxonomy (GTDB): domain Bacteria; phylum Bacteroidota; class Bacteroidia; order Bacteroidales; family VadinHA17; genus LD21. The sequence goes on from CAYLYN010000015.1 coordinate 16,502, forward strand.
TTCTGATAATAGCCTGGTTCGTTAGTCCGGAAAATAGCTTTATCCTTATTCTGCCCGTTCAGGGGTAAAACAATCACCACACAGGTGAACACTACACTGATTAAATTCTTTATTTTCATTTTATTAAGGTTTGTTTAAATTACCTGTTATAGAAAATTATCTTTTATCAAAATTAAACTACAGCTTCAGAATCTCTCCCGGATCAGGCTTTAGAAATTCAGCTTTAAGACCTTTTATGAAAGGAAGAGAGTCATCAGGATCACAGCCACCATACGAACCGGGAGGGAGATCAAACGTCCCGTAATGGTACGCGATCATAACCTTTGCTCCGGATGTCTCAGCAAGCCTTGCAGAACCTTCAGGTCCCAGGTGTGAATCAACAGCAGCAACATCAAAAAACAAAACATCAACATTCTTTATTTCTTCAAGCTCCGGGATAAGCCTTGTATCTCCGGGATGCCAGATAATTCCATCAGGTGTTTTGATCAGATACCCGCAGCAATCCTCCCTCTGCCAGGGATCTGTTTCCTGCCAGTCATGTAAGGCAGGGGTAATTTCAATTTCAACATTATCAAACTTATAACTGGCAAAGTCTCTGATTCTTATCAGCCTCTCTTTTTCAACACCAATTCCCTTAAGCTTTTCAAGAACCGGTCCGGGACTAATAAAGGTCGGAGCCAAACGGGTATTAAGGATCTTTGCAGTCTTTTCAGCATAATGATCGCTGTCAGCATGAGTATAGCAGACAATATCTGCCCCGGGCACTTTGTCAGCTGTTACCGGCAGTGGTACCAAAAGCCGGTTTCCGGTTTCACATGATTCATTGTCAGCACCATAACTGATAAGCGGGTCAATGAAAATAATGGTCCCGCGGCAATTAATCAGAGCTCCTGCCATACCGAGCCAGGTAAATATTGTATCTTTTCTTTTACGGAAAAAAGATTCATCAACAGGAATTGTTCTTAATCTCTCCTTCAGGGAAAATCTCAGATTAAGAGCAATTGCCCCGTATAATGCTGTATTTAAAAATTTTCGCCGTTCCATAACTTTATAATAACCTTAATAATAAAGACAATAAATCATGACCTTAATACCACTATATAGCGATCTGAGCGTTTGAATACATTTAAACCCATATTTTGAAGAACAGGTTTCTCCATATAAAACTAAGGAAATAATCAGACTTCTATACCTTCAGAACAGTAAAAACAGGTACAGATAAAACAAGAAAAATTACTTCTTTAACAATCTCAGACATCACTCTTTCTCCTTTTTATTTCGGTTATATTTGCAGGGGTGTTTAATATTTATCTTCTTTGAACATATGGAGACATCTTCGCTTTTTTTAAAATTCCTGCAGGCTTGTATAACCCCGGTTGCAATGATCTCAGGTGTAGGACTATTACTCCTCACTATAACAAACAGGCTTGGCCGGGTGGTCGACAGGACAAGACAACTTGTTGCGGAATTAGACAGGTCTGAGGCAAAAAGAGAAAAAATAAGAATGAACCAGGTTCAGATCTTAATGAGAAGAGGGCAACTTTTAAAATATTCAATAACATGGCTGTTAATAGGAATGATAGCCAGCTGCCTGATAATACCTCTTTTATTTGTTATGAGTCTGACTGGAACAGATTTAAAGTCAATTGGATATTCCCTGCTGATAATTTCAATTTTTTCGTTACTTCTGTCCTTAATATATTTCTTTCATGATATACTGCTCTCGCTTAACGCAGTAAGACTGGAGGCATCTGACTACTTATAAAATTTAATAATAAGCATGGATTACATACTTATTATAGGAACCTTTGAAGCCATATTTCTCATCCTGCTGCTCCTGGGGAAAAAAAATAAAACAACACCGGACCTGTTCCTGGGAATAATAATTTTCCTGTATGCCATAAGCATCGGAAGTACATTCATTGAAATTTACAACTTCAGGAATAAATTCCCTTATCCCGGATTCATGAATCTCAGCTGGCTGATCCTTTTTCTGCATGGCCCGGCATTATGGTTTTATATCAAATCTTTATCTGACTCTGTTTTCAGTTTCAAACCGGTATATTTGTTTCACCTGGTTCCCTTTCTCTTCTTTCTGATTTTTCATTATTTCAATTTTATCAGCCTGACTGTTCCTGAAAAGATCACGCTTGTTGAAAATGACCTTTTTAAAGAACAAATATTTTATAAGATCTCTGTTCTTTCTATTGGTGTCTCAACAATAACTTATTACATATGGGCCCTAAGAATGATAAAGAACCATAATGCTCGCCTTTTGCAACACTTTTCAAAAACAGAAGACATTGACCTGGCCTGGCTGAAAACTCTCATCATCGCAGCTCTTATTTGTTATTCAATAAATGTGGCATTATTTAACCTGGACCTTATTTTTCATTTTGCCACATATAAATTTTTAATGGCACTGACCTACAGTTTTGCTTCAGTTTATATCCTTTTCCTTGGATATTTCGGTTTAAAACAATCTGATGTTTTTATAAGTAAAAACGGAAAAACTTTTGAGCTCCGTGATAATAAATGGAAAGATAGTTCCGGAAAGGTCATTACTATTGATAATGAATTTGTTACATCTCTGCTGTCAATAATGCAAACAAAACAGCCTTATCTCGATCCTGAACTGACTCTTGCAGCATTAAGTAAACAGCTAAATGTAAAACCTGAATTTTTATCGGAGGTTCTCAATTCACAGCTGAACCAGAATTTTTTCGATTTTATTAACAGGTTTCGTGTAGGAGAGTTTAAAAATCAATGTATTTCCAAATCTAACAGTCATCTTTCAATTATGGGTGTGGCATATAACTGTGGTTTTAACTCGAAAGCATCATTTTACCGCGCCTTTAAAAAATTTGAAGGAATATCTCCTACCGCATATATGGAGAGAGTCTCATAAAAAGTGAGACTCGTTTCTTAGAAAGTGGAACCTCCGAATTATCAAATGAGACTTTCATAATTCATCCTTCCGGTAGTTTTGTCACAAACTTAAATATTAAGGAAGATGAAAAATTCTATCAGTTCTACTATTTATATTTTGTTTTTATTGTTGATATGCTCATGCTCCTCAACCAGGCAAACAACTACAGGCAGAAACCTGAAGCTTTCACTTCAGGCCGGGGCAAACATAGGTGGTATTACTGAAAATACCGATATGACAGTCGTACCTGGCGTAAAGGTCCCGGCTGAATCCAAAGTTGATGCTTTTACAGGAGCTACCCGGCTGGGTTATAATGTTGGTGTTCATACAAGCAAAAAACTCAAAAGAAATCTGGTTGAAACCGGAATAGACTATATGTATAATTTCCAGACATTCAATTATATTGATGCAGGTAATTTTTATATCGGAGTAAGACGTTTACAGGTTTCCCAGATTATGCTGCCTGTATCATATAACCTGGGGCTTTTCAAAAACCGTCTGCCAAAAGCTGACATCGGGTTAAAAATCGGATTAATGGGTCAGCTCAATTTTGTTTCAGTTAATGAAACAGGAATTTTACCGGCATACTCTGTTAATCCTTGCTCATTTGGACCAACTTTTGGCTTATCTGCTTATCCTTTTCACTTTAATAATGGAAATAAACTGGGGTTCTATTTCGATGGCTATCGTGGTACCCGGATATATGAAGATTTCTATAATCAATCTCACTTTGAAATGCCAGGATCAAGTTTTATAAAATTCGGCCTGAAATATCAATTTAACTAAATATACTCCTATGATACCTGAAGAATCTGTTTTAAAAATTATCCGATATGCAGCAAAAGCTCCATCAGGCCATAATGCACAGCCGTGGAAGTTTAGATACGACGGAGGTTCAATTTCTGTTTTACCCGATTTTACAAGGTCGCTTCCCGTTGTTGACAGCGATAACCATGCTTTATTTATCAGCCTGGGATGTGCACTGGAAAACCTTATAATTGCAGCAAACCAGTTCAACTGCGAAACCAGGGTTAATAATAAGCTCTCTGAAACAAATCCCTGTATTAAGGTTGATCTTTCAAATACGCGCGAAACCAGAAAATCAGATCTGTTCGACTATATCGTAAAGCGACAGGTTACAAGAAATAAATACAGCCCGGTAAAAATCCCCGGAAATGTACTAAGCAATCTTTTTGATGATAATTATAATAAGGGAGTCGATGTGAAACTCTTTACAGGCGAAACTGATATTAACAGTTTAATTCCCTATATTATTGAGGGTAACAATCTTCAGTTTTCAAACAAAGCCTTTGTCAATGAGCTTGTTAGCTGGTTTCGTTTCAGCGGGAAAGAGGTAATGCTTAAAGGAGATGGCCTCTGGACTGCCTCTATGGGCTTGCCAGATATGGGACGGTTTATCGGTAATTTCGTAATGAAAAATATTGTTTCTGCCGGCAGCGAAGCCAGAAGGCTCGAAAAAATAATTCATGCTTCTGCAGGTTTTGCCCTTTTCATGGTTGCAAAAAACGATCCTGAACACTGGATAAAACTTGGTCGGTCGTTTCAGAGGTTTGGACTGAATGCAGCTAAATATAATATAAGTCATTCCCATTTAAACATGCCCTGCGAGGAGCTGAAAGTCAGGGAAAAACTGATCAGAGACTTCTCCTTGAAAAGCATGACTCCGTTGCTTTTAATTCGCTTCGGCTATTCTGATCCAATGCCCTGCTCTTTCAGAAGAAATATTAATGATTTAATTATCAAATAATTAATAAGATTACTATGAAATATTTTATCTCTGCGCTTCACAAAAAGTATGAAAAGGATGTTCAGGCCGGATTACAGCAAACAGCATCTGTAAAGGAATCATTATTAACTGAAGCAGACCTGGAGCATCTGCCTGAACCGGTGAAAAAATATATTATTAACTCAGGCTCAATAGGCAAACCAAAAGTGAATAGTTTCAGACTGGAATTTACCGGAAAGATTCGTAAAGACGAAAAATCGGAATGGATGCCATTTACTACGGTTCAGTATAATTTCATTGAAGCTGCTTCGCGATATTTTTTCATGAAGGCAACAATGAAAAAGATGCCTGTTGCCGGATATCACTGTTTTAAAAATGGGGTGGCTTTTATGGATATCAGGTTGTTTTCCCTGATCAGAGTGCAATATCAGGATGGTAAGGAAATGGGAATTTCTGAAACAGTCACCTTTTTTAATGATATGTGCTGTATGGCGCCGGCAACCCTGATAGATAAGAGAATCAGGTGGCTGCAAACTGACGGGAACAATGTAAAAGCGGAGTTTACCAGCAATAAAATTTCAATTACAGCCTGGTTATATTTTAATGACAAAGGTGAACTGATAAACTTTATTTCTGATGACCGCTATGCTTTTGATGATAAGAAAGGAATGATTAAATTACCGTGGTCCACTCCTTTAACTAATTATAAAGAGATTGACGGATTTAATATGTATACAGAAGCGGATGCAATCTACTCATACCCTGAAAAGGATCTGTGTTATGGTACCTTCTCTCTGAAACATATAGAATACAATTGTAAATCTTTGAAATAGTAATGGAAAATAATCTCAGATCTCATTCAAAAGCAATACTCCTTTTGCCTGCTTTACGTACAGCTTTATTCATATCAGGAGGGCTGATGATGGTTAAAATTCCTGCTTTCAGAGGGATGAGCCTCAATGAAGTTTCCAAGTGGTGGCCCTTGCTTTGTATTGCTGTTAATTTATTAACAATAGCTGTTCTTCTATTTCTTACCTGGCGTGACGGCAAAAACTTCCGGCATCTTTTTAATCACGAGAATGATAAAAATAAGACTCTGAAGGATTTACTTATAGTGATTCCGGCCATGCTTCTGCTAGGCATTGGTGGCTTGATAAGCTTTTCATGGCTTGTTTACGGATATATGCCTGTAACAACTATTCATCCATTGCCTTTATGGGCAGCAATCGTGGTTGCACTGTTTCTTCCTGTTACTATAGTTTTTTCAGAAATTCCTTTTTACCTGGGTTATTGTGCCCCCGGGATAAATGAGCTTACAAAAAATCAGTCTATTTCAGTGGTCTATCCTCTATTCTTTTATGCATTACAACACAGTTTCATGCCCTTACTTTTCGATTTTAAACATATGTTTTCAAGATTCATAATGTTTATACCGCTTCTGATAATGATGGGAGTATGGTACTCAAGAAAAAAAGATCTGATTCCATTGATGACCGGTCATGGAATTTTAGATATACTTACTGGTTTACAGATTCTTATTGTATCGCTGTATCCATCTGTTTATGAAATAATGCTTTCATCCGAATAAACTGAAAAACCTTATGAGACCTGAGCATTTAATCTGGTCAACCGGCCACGAACTGATCTTGAACAATATAGTACGTGCTGAGAATTGCGACCTTTACGATTCTGAAGGGAACAAATATATTGATCTGGAGTCAGGGGTCTGGTGTACCAGCATAGGACACTGTAATCCAGGGATTAATTCAGTAATTACATCTCAGATCAAAAATATCATTCATACAGGATTCAATTATTGCAACCCTGTAATGGATATTGCTGCCCGGAAAGTGCTGGAAATAACAAATCTGCCAGATGGGAAATGCGAATTTCTGTGCTCAGGCAGCGAAGCAGTGGAGTTCTGTATAAGAGCAGCTAAACAGATAATAGAGGGAAAAATGCTGCTTACATTCTCCGATTCCTATTTTGGGGCTTATGGTGAGGCTGCTAAAACAGATAGCAAAGAATGGTATCGTTACAATTGGCAGGATTGCTCCTGCACTGGTAATGGTTGCAGTGGAGAGTGCAAAGAATTCTCAAAAATTCCATTCGGTAAAATTGGCATTTTTCTCTTCGAGCCTGGAAGTTCATCGGGTCTGGTTAGATTTCCGTCAAACAGGCTTATTGAAAAAATTGCCGTTAAAATTAAAGAAAATAATGGCTTAATAGTTGTAAATGAAGTTACTACAGGTGTTGGAAGAACGGGGAAATGGTTCGGTTATGAGCATTATGATCTGAATCCTGATATGGTGGCTATAGGAAAAGGCATTGGAAATGGCTACCCGGTTAGCGTAGCTGCTTTTTCTGCCAATACAACAAATATGCTGGAAAAGCAGCAGTTTCACTATTCCCAGTCACACCAGAACGATCCTTTAGGAGCTGCTATTGTGAGCGAGGTCATATCAACAATTCAGAAGGAAGACCTGATTAAACGCGGCAATTCATTAGGTGAAAAAATCCTGAAAGGTCTTCTGGATCTGAAGTCTGAACAATCAATAATCAAAGAAATAAGGGGAAGAGGAATGATGATAGCCATAGAATTTACAAAAGACGCAGAAATCATTCATAAGGAATTAATAAAGCAAGGGTTCATTTTAGCCAAACGTTCCGGTCATGAAGTTCTTAGAGTTGATCCGGCACTGACAATTAATGAACCTGATGTTGATTCATTTATAAATACACTGAAAAAGATCCTGACTAACTAAAAGATGATGTGGAAATGAATACTGTCTATTATGCTATATTAATCAAAACTGAGAAGTAATTAATGAAATGTCATATTTCCGACATCAAAACACATCATGCTGATTAACTAATTGCATGGTCTGCTGATAAAGTAACCGGATCCTCTTTCATCATAAGAAAATACCCCTTTAACCTGTCTTATCAACCTGTCATCATCTTATTTTTTCATTTGGTCAGCAGTACAATTAAGTTTGCTTCAATAGAATTTTTGTTAACAAAAGAACTAGTCCGTTGGAAACAAATTCATGGCTAATATTTATAATTTTTACAGTCGTCTTATGTTCCTGTGAGAAAGAACCGATAATAAAATATGGCTTCGAATCAGGATATTGTGACCTTGTATCAGAACTAGGATTGGTGTTTATCGTACACATGCCCAACGGCCCCCTGGCATCAACTACCGGAAAGTTAATCGGTATGGTAGGGAAATAGGATTAATTTTTATAATTGCAGGGATTTTAATATTTATTACATCTTATATTATCGCGGAAGATAAATCCGCACAAACAATGGAATTAAAAATATGAAATTAATTATTATGCTGTCAACTTTACTTACTGCCCTTGTATTGGGTTCAATATTAATTCTTACCCTGGTTTTGTTCATATATAGCCCCGGAAAACCTGAGCCGTTCCTGGATGATAATGGAAAACCTCTGGAGAACAGCATATCGGAAAAAATCTTCCTTAACATCGGAGGAATAAGGCAGGGGATGTTTATCAAAAGTAAAAACCAGGAAAACCCGGTTCTCCTTTATCTTCACGGGGGTATACCCGATTACTTCCTTACACATAAATACCCTACAGGGCTTGAAGACTATTTCACTGTAGTGTGGTGGGAGCAGCGTGGATTCGGACTCTCATACAGTACAGCCATACCAAGGGAAACCATGAACCTCAATCAAATGATATCCGATACAAGAGAGGTAACAAACTACCTTCGTGCCCGTTTCGGACAGGAAAAGATTTATCTCATGGGGCGTTCGGGGGGAACCTTTATTGGCATTAATGCTGCCGCAAGTGCACCGGAACTATATCATGCCTATATCGGTGTTGGCCAGATGTCGGATCAGCTAAAATCGGAAAGAATGGCTTATGAATATATGCTGAAGGAATACAAGAAGATAGGGAACAGGAAAATGGTACAAAAACTTGAGACCTCACCTGTTACAGACAGCATTACTTATGGATATCTCAGACTTCGCGACCAGGCAATGCACTTTCTTGGAATAGGAACAACCCATGATATGAAGTCTGTCATTACCGGTTTGTTTTTCCCGTCACTGACCTGCAGAGAATACACAGTAAAAGAGAAATTCAATTTATGGCGAGGCAAAGCTCAAACAGGTGTCCATCCCTTGTGGAATAAAATGATTACCACAGATTTAATAAAAGAAGTCTATGAAATAGACATCCCGGTATATTTTTTTCACGGGAAATATGACTATACGGTATCTTACCCCCTGGCTAAGAAGTATCTTGAGGAGCTTCATGTACCACTGAAAGGCTTCTATACATTTGAGCTGTCAGCTCACAGCCCTTTGTTTGAAGAACCAGAAAGAATTAGAAAGATTTTGAAGTACGATGTATTGGCAGGGAAAAATGAGCTGGCCGATAAGACTGCCATATCAAATTATTAAATAATAAACATCTGTAATTTATAAAGTCATGAAATCAGATCCATTAAAACCGCTGACCTTAACTTTTTTTGCAAGTGGGATCTGGGATACCATAGCCGGTATTATGTACCTGTTTTTTATTGGTGATGGTCGCAACATAGACAATCCCCCGGTGCATCCCTTTTATACCATATTTCTGGGATCATTCTTTATTTGTTTTGCCTATATCCAGTTTCTCTCAGCTTTTAATATCAGGCGCTATGCTTTTAATGTCGGTTGTCTGATAATAGGAAGATCGTTCTATGTTATCCAGCTCTATGCATACATGTTTTTTGTAAATGATTTTTCATCAACATTCTGGTTTACCGGAATAATTGATGGGATTTTTACTGTTTTATATCTCGTTTTTGCATTTTAAAGGTGGTTTAGTAATAAGTGATCTGTTTATTCCAAAAATGGAAAACTCTACATAGAAAAGTCCATTGCAGCAATTTAATTCAAAACATTTTATCCTGATATTAATTGATATGCAGGGGGAAGTCCCCAGCTTATAATATTACACTTTCGTCCCCCATTTTATCACCCTCATCACCTTAACTTTTATTTACTTTGATATGCGCAATATTTTTGTTTCAGATTATTAACTATGAATATTTTAAATCTGAAAACAATGAAAACAAAAGTATTATTTACATTAGCTCTGTCGGTAGTATTATCGCTGACATCCTTTGGACAGGAGAAAGAAAAACGATTTGGTTTTGAGTTAAGCGGTGGACCTTCAATGGCAACCCGCCAATTAGAAGCAAGCAACTTAAAACCGGGGTTTGGATTCGAAGGAATTATTCATTATCGCTTATTTTCTCATACCGGCGTTTACGCAGGCTGGGGATGGAACTGGATGAGTTCTGAAAATGCAATTGCCAGTAACAATGCTGACTTTGAAGAAACAGGCTATTTATTAGGTCTGCAATTCAAACACCCGATTGACGGTTTCCGTTCATCATATTATCTCCGGGCCGGAGCAATCTATAATCATATTGAAGTTGAAAATGATAATGGTGATATTATCGGAGATACCGGACATAAACCAGGGGTTCAGCTTGCAACTGGTATTGATATACCTTTGGGTCAAAAATGGAGCCTGACACCAGGAATAAAATATAATGCAATATCAGGTAAAACAGATATTTTGGGAGAACCATTTTCTATCAATTATCACTATCTGAGTGTGCGTATCGGAATACTTGCGAAGTTTTGAATCCTGAACAATAAAGAAAGATTCATCGAAAAAATGGATCTTTCTTTACTTTTTATTCATAGTATTGGTTAATAGATATTCCCGTTTATTTTTACATTACAGATAATGACAAAAACTATTAATAGATTAAGTCAATTATTCCCGCTTCAGAAGCTTCTGAAGCTGATATTGATCATCGCTACAGGGGTTCAGGTCATTGTTATCACATATAACCACCTGAGTGGTTTTTATCCACTCTCTGATATGACTCATTTTTTCATCCGCCTCCTGAGAGGTATCAGCCTTAGCATTATTGCCGGGTTTATGATAGCAATCCCCGATCTTATAACAATCAGGTTACTTAATCGTTCCTTCCCGTGGAAAAAAAAGGTCTTTAAAAGAGTTTTCCTTCAGCTTGTGACAGGAGTATTTGTAGCGTTTTTGGTATCATTTATTATAACATTGTTTGCAAACCTGATAAAGGCATATACAGAGGATCTTACTACTGTTATTATTTATAATGCTCTTATTTATGCAGTTGTAAACATAATACTTATGGCAATACTCGAAGGCTGGCTTTTTTTTATTGAGAGCGATAAGGCAAAATCAAAGGCAGAAACGCTTGAAAAAGAATTAACCCAGATTCGCTTCGAGGTTTTAAAAAATCAAATCAATCCTCATTTTATGTTCAACAGCCTGAATGTCCTTTCAGGACTTATTGATAAAGATGTGGCTAAAGCTCAATTGTTTATAGATGAATTCTCCCATATTTACAGATATGTCCTTGAAACAATAGAAAAAACAGTTGTTTCACTAAATGAAGAACTTGGCTTTGTAAGATCATATATTTTCCTTCAGCAGATCCGATATGGAAAAGCATTGATTTTTAATGTTAACCTTCCTGCAGATATTCTCTATATGCTCCTGCCCCCGCTTTCACTACAGGTTGTACTTGAAAATGCGATTAAACATAACATAATTAACGCGGCAAAACCTCTTCAAATTGATATATCAAACGAAAATGAATGGCTGATCATCAGAAATAATATTCAGCTGAAAATTTCCTCAGGTGTTTCAACCGGGTTAGGTCAGAAAAATATGGTTAAGCGATACTCAATGTTGTGTGAGAACATTCCTGAATTCATGGTAAAAACAAATCATTATATTGTAAGACTTCCCTTAATTAAAAGCGATTATAATGAAGGTAATAATAATTGAAGATGAAGAACTTGCATCAGAAAGACTCGAAAAGATGCTTGTCAATACTGTTCCCGGTATAAATGTGCTTGCCAGACTTGGTTCTGTAAAAGAATCGGTTAAATGGCTTACAATGAACAGTGCTGACCTCATTTTTCTCGATATCCAGTTATCGGATGGCTTAAGTTTCAGCATTTTCGATCAGGTAACAATCAATACACCGATAATTTTCACTACAGCATACGACCAATATGCAATAAAAGCATTTGATCTTAACAGTATATCCTATCTCCTGAAACCTGTCCTTAAAAATGAACTGACAGAAGCTCTTCGGAAATATAAATCTTTTAAATCAGCATTCAGTATCGATTTTGAAAGTCTGTTATCATCTGTTCAGGGAAAACAACCTGATTACCGCCGAAGATTTCTTATCCAGATCGCAGACAAATTCCGCAAAGTTGAATCTGAAGAGATAGCTTATTTTTATGCGCTTGAAAAAAGTGTCTTCCTGAAAACTTTCGATGGTATTTCATACCCGGTGGATATTAGTCTCGAGAATCTGGTCAGTACAATTGATCCATCCGTGTTTTTCCGGATTAACAGGAAATATATAGTTAATATCAGGTCAATTAAGAATATGTTTGCCTGGTCAAGAAGCAGAATAAAAATTATCCTCAACCCGCAGGTCGAAGAAGACTCAGATACCATTGTAAGTATTGATCGTGCTGCAGATTTTAAAAAGTGGATGAACAAGTAGACATACATCAATTATTTGTTTTCAAGATTAACAGATCAAATATCATTTAAATTCATTTCTGAGATTTATAAAAATTCAGATAATTTCAAGGCAAATAAATGAACCTCAAAATGAAATGGAGAGATATATCTTAAAAGAGCTTCCGGAACCTTACAACAAAGGGTATTCCACCCTGAAAATTGGAATGTGCCAGGTATATACCGAGGAATGGGCTGTAGAAGCAAACATTAACAGAACTCTTGATGCCATTGACCTTGCTGCACGTCAGGGAGCTGAAATAGCTGTAACTCCCGAATGTGTGTTCCATGGTTATCCTGTTGATGAAACAAAAGGAAAATCGGTGGCATTTAAAAGAAAACTATTTTCTGTTGCAGAATCACTTGATGGTGAAAATATGACACTATTCAAAGATAAAGCAAGAGAAAAAGGAATATATATCCTGGTAGGATTTGTTGAAAAAGGGGAAGATGAATTAATTCACAATTCCGCTGCACTTATATCTCCCATGGGTGATTTTATATATGTATACAGGAAAGTGCACTGCAGACATTTTGAAAATATTAACCATTTTGGATATTTTACTCCCGGAAATGAATTCTATGCTGCCAACCTTGAGTTCAGTGAAAAAAAGTTCATGACAGGAACTATCATCTGCTTCGACAGGGAGCTTCCTGAATCGTTAAGGTGTATGAGATCACTGGATTCTGTACTTGTACTCTGTCCTCTGGCAACAGATACCCGCGACATGACCATTTCCAGGAAAGAAGCCGATAATGAGATTATTACAATGGCAGGGTCAGCATGCAATGAGATGTTCGTGGTTGTTGTTAATCATGCCGGCAGGTTTAACGGGGGAAGCTTTGTCACAGGACCTAAGGGTGAATTGTTTTGCCAGATGAGCAGCGAGCCCGGGGTACTGACCATTGAAATACCGCTGGGCATAATTTCAAAAGAATTTCATAATGAACCACTGGGATGGATGGGATGGGGTTACAGGAGGCCGGATATCTATGGAAAATATATTTGAATTGATTTCCTGTTTATAACTGATCTGATATACTGTATTTCTGTCTTTGTCGTTTCCTCTTTACAGGCAACAGCCAACAGTGCTCAGCTGTGGCAAAATTCCATTTTGCGCTCTTTAAGTGTGTTTCCTACACTTATTATGTTCCGCAGATGCCGGCACGCGAACTTGACTCAATTCAGTTATTAATTTTCAGAAAGGAAGCAATAGTATCAATTCCTTACAGGTATTCTGTATTTCACCATCTCAAACAAAGTGACAAATATCATGCTTATTAACAGTCATTTCTGGCCGCAATATCATAATTTGCATAAGCTTGTTTTGTAATGCTTAAATAAAATATCTCATCTTAACATTTACTGAGCTCATTCCGTAAACATAAATGAGCATTTATCAGATAAACATTAAAAATCTCTGGCCATGGAAAAAAAATCAGTAGCAGTTGGCATCGATTTAGGCGGTACGAATACTGCATTTGGATTTGTTGACAGGGAAGGAAATATCCTTGGGGAAGACAGGATAAAAACATCTCAATATGATGAAATTGAGGTGTTCGTTGCAGCTTTATATGAAAAGATAATTGTTAAAAGCAGGCAGATCGGCAATGGTATCGAGGTTGTCGGATTTGGAATAGGTGCTCCAATGGGAAATATTAACAAGGGCACTATTGAACATGCTGCAGGACTACCATGGAAAGGAATTGTACCTCTGGCTGATGTCTTTAAAAGACATACTGACCTTCCGGTAATTGTAACAAATGATGCAAATGCCGCTGCTGTGGGAGAGATGATTTATGGTGGTGCAAAAGAGATGAAGAACTTTGTTGTTATAACCCTGGGAACAGGACTCGGCAGTGGATTTGTTATCGATGGAAAACTTGTCTACGGGAATGACGGCTTTGCAGGAGAAATAGGACATACGGCAATTCGCCCGGGACCCTCTAACCGCGAATGCGGATGCGGCAGAAAAGGATGCCTTGAAACATATGTCTCGGCAACAGGACTAAAAAGATCTCTGCTTAAAATAATGGCCGACAGCACCCAGCCAAGTGAACTGAGAAAATACAGTTTCGAGGAGCTTGATGCCGAAATGATCCACGAAGCAGCCCTGAGGGGAGATTACCTGGCTAAAAGGGCATTCAGGCATACAGGCAGTATGCTTGGATTTAAGCTTGCAGATGTGGTGGCCCATACCAATCCTGAAGCAATCTTTCTCTTTGGCGGACTGGCCCTGGCTGAAGATCTGATTTTTGAACCTGCAAAAGAATATATGGAAGAACACCTTCTGAGTATTTACAAGGGAAAAGTAAAACTACTGGCATCAGAGCTGAGTACTCAGAATGCAGCTGTTCTCGGAGCAAGTTCCCTTATTTGGTCCGCGAAAGAATAAGATGAAACGGGTATTCCGGTTACTTTCTACGGTATTTATTCAAGTTGCTTAAGTACTGATATAAGCTTATCTGCTTTTTGTTCAATGTCCAGGATTTCCTTTTGCAGTCCTATGACAAATTTATTATTCTGAAACTCTCCCCTGACAGCATTGAAATCCAGGTCTCTTGTATTTTCATCTCCATCGATTCCAAATCCCAGCCTCGTACCTTCATCAAATTCCTTTTCAGCATCTTTGAGTACCATGTTATTCAGCTTCATGGTATTCGTCTTCCAGTCAGTTACAATCTCTATAAGTTTACTGACAGGCATTTTTTCCGGACTGCTTCCGGTTTGCCTGTTTATCATTTCTGTACACCACTCCCAGGATAAGTTTTCATAATTATCATCTATCTCCCTTAGCCTGCCTGACAGATCGCTGACTGATCCAAGTTTTCCTGATTTTACATCATCGGTGAGAGTCTGTATTTTAGATGCCGGAGCAAACATCCCGCAAACATCTATCCATTTATCAACACCTTCATTCCCTGAACTCTTCAGTCTCCTGACTATTTCATCAGCTGAAGAAATACTGTCGATATCCCCGAGTTTTTTTACAACTTCGTTTCCGATATATGATTTCAGGCCCATTTCATAGTATTTCCTGGAAGTCTTCAGAAGCAGCCTCTGAATATTTATACCCTTATAATTTATAAAATCCTGTGTTTTTGGTGTTTTTTCGGCAAGATCATTGAGTATGCTTATTCCATTCAACATCCTGCCCACCACATATGGATTGAACAATTCAAAATTGATCAGATCAAGTTTTTCAGGATCGGTTCTCCTGTCTCTTGAAGACCATTTTTCACTATCTCTCCTGGTTCCGACAGTAAAGATATTCATGGCAGGCGTAAGTTCACTTTTACCCTTTTCCTCTGTGATGTATGAAAATGGAAAATCAGATGAATCAAAGTTGGTAAAATGTTTCCCCATTACTACAGAGTACGATCCTATTCTGCATGGCAAAAGGAGATATGCAAAGGAACCGGTTTTGGTCCCTCTCTCAAGTATCCCCTGGTGAACAGGACCAAGTTTATACATATGGTTACTCTGGTTGGTTCCGCTACCTGCATTATAAAAAGAAAAAAGACAGGCAATAAGTAAAGTCGATTTATGATGAGTAACCGTGTAAGGACCTGCAAAAACGCTGCAGCCTTCACCATGAAAAGCCTCGCTGTTTGCAAAGAATAACGAATTTTCGGCTGAATATTGCTTTCCTATTTTTACCCCCTGCCCGACAAAAGTCTTTTCAATCAGTGCATTTCCGTCAACTGATGATCCTGAAAGAACTATAAACTTCTTGGCAATTACTCCTTCTCCAACAAATGCCGGAGCTTCCATGCAACTTACAATTGTTCCTTCTTCAAGAAGTGTGGAGGCTGAAATAACGGAATATGATCCTATCCATACATCCCTGATTATAAGTACATCTCTGATACTTGCATTTGATTCAATCATTCCCATGGATGATCGTTTTGACTTTACGTAGTCTCCGATCAGGCTCATCAACCTGGCAGTAAATTCCCTGTCGTGGCGGTATAACACTGCCAGATAAGCTATCTGGGATGTAAGCCTGTCAAATATCGGTAATCCTCGTCCTCCGGCTTCATTAAGAGAATCAACCTCAACTCCGTTTCCGAAGGTTGATTCACCATCCATTACAAGAGAACCCACATTTTCAATCAGGACATTATCACCAATTATATAATTAGCCAGGTTTTTTACATTGGTAATACAGACGTTATCGGAAATTTCACAATTGCGGATATAACTGTTATATATTCCGCATTTTCTTGTAATCCCTTCAACATCAGGTATTGTACGTGAGATGACACCTAGCTTTACCTTTCCTTCAAAACGTGTATTCTTTATATTAAGGGCTGAAAAATCCTTATGTACAGATATTTCAGACCAGTTTTCGGAAATACAACCCTGAGAAACCAGAAAACTGATTTCTTTGTCAGTCAACGATCTGTATGACATTTTAATTAAAAAGTTAATTTAAGGAAGTGTATGTTCATTTATCCCTTCAAGATTATTGAAATACTTTACTGTTTCAACCTGAAGTTCCATTGTTGCAGGTTCATCGCACACGAAAACAGCCTTCTGATGCATCTGCAACATTGATACCGTCCACATGTGGCTGATACCACCTTCAACAGCTTCCCTTACAGCCCTTGCTTTATTAAACCCTGTTATAATTATCAGAACCTCCCTTGCATCCATTACAGTGCCAACACCTACCGTAAGAGCCTGTGTTGGTACTTTTTTCATATCCCCGTCGAAAAACCTGGAGTTTGCCAGGATCGTATCATAACTGAGCGTCTTTATTCTTGTCCTTGAGCTGAGAGAAGATCCTGGTTCGTTAAATGCGATATGACCATCTGGTCCTATTCCGCCCAGAAAAAGATCAATTCCTCCGTAACGTTTAATCTTCTTTTCATATTCAATACACTCTTTTTCAAGATTTTTGGCATTCCCATTGAGGATATTGATATTTTCCTTTGGAATATCAATGTGATTAAACAGGTTATCAAACATGAAATAATGATAACTCTCCTTGTGGTTTTCCGGCAAGCCTACATATTCATCCATATTGAATGTAACTACATTCTTAAATGATACCTTTCCGGCCTTGTACCTTTTAATAAATTCCCTGTAAACAGGCAGTGGAGAAGATCCCGTCGGCAAGCCAAGTACAAACGGTTTTTGCTTTGTCGGTTTTGCTTTCTTAATCCTGTCAATTACATAATTAGCAACCCAGTCACCAACTTCGGCCGCATCTTTCTTAATAATTATTCTCATGGAAGTATAAAATTTAAGTTAATACATACAATATTGAATATCAGACAGGTCTTATCGCCGAAATTAAAAACAAAAACTCCCGGCGAAGCACTGCAATTCCTGACAACTTCTTCCTATCTACAAATATGTATTTATGAAATCGACTGCCCCGGAGACGGTCTGAACCTGAAGAGACTTATCTTCATCCATTTCAATGTTGAACTCCTCTTCAAATCCGGCTACCAGTCTGATGCTCTGAATTGAAGATGCACCCAGATCAGTAACAAAATTGGCGTCATCACCAATATCAGATATGTTCTTTTCAAGTACCTCAGCAATCACTTTTTTTACTCTGGCATTAACTTCATCTCTGTTCATTTTCCAAATTTTTTTGTTTAACGGTCCTATAACAATATTGAATCATCATGCAGTATTTAATATTTACTATTTGAGATTCCGGAGACTACCTCCATATTTTGCACAAAAATCAGGCATAAACTCTTTTACCCTTGCCTCAAGTTCCTCGTCAGTAATTGTTGAAAGCCTTCCTTCTTTTTCGTATTGATCCATTACCCACTGGGCTACCCTGTGAACCTTTATTTTGCTTATCCTCTCATCACCCTTAAGTCCGAAATATTCATTTACCCAGATTGAAATTCCGTCAACACCGCTCTTATCAGTGATTGCCACTCTCGGGGATCTGTTGAGTAGTTTTGTAGTATCAAAGATATTATAAATCTGTTCTGATTGCCTTAGACCACCTGCATGAATTCCTGCACGCGTTGTGTTAAAATGCTTTCCTACAAACGGATAATTTTCTGCAATTGTTACTCCTATTGACTCCATATATTCAGCTATTGCAGTAATCATCGTAGTATCAATACCATTCATCTCTCCCTTAATTGCAATATATTCTATAATTGCTCCCTCAAGCGGAGGATTACCTGTTCTTTCACCAAGGCCGAATAAAGTAGTATTTAATGCATCACAACCATATAGCCACGCAGTTCCTCCGTTAATGAGGACTTTATGAAAATCGTTGTGCCCGTGCCATTCAAGCCTGTTGCCAGGTACACCAACTTCCTTGTTGAGTTTATAGATCAGCTTTGGAATACTCCTTGGCAATTCAACTCCCGGGTAACTTATTCCGAATCCCATTGTGTCGCACAATCTTATCTTGGCTGAAAGCTCTTCCGGCACCTGCTCGCTCATTCGCATGAGTCTCTCAGCAAAAGGAAGTACAAATCCTTCTATATCAGCTCTGGTTATATCCTCAAAATGACACCTTGGTCTTACTCCTGCTTCAAAGGCTGCCTCAACAACTTCACAATATGCATCCAGGCATTCCTGGCGATCCTTGAATTTCAGTTTGTGGAAAATATGAAAATCCGAACAGCTTGTCAGCATTCCTGTCTCTTTCAGACCGGCTTCCTTAACAAGACGGAAATCACCCTTGTTTGCCCGTATCCAACCGGTACATTCAGGATATTTATGTCCCAGCTCACGGCATTTATCCAGGGCATCCCTGTCGTTTTTTGTATACAGGAAAAACTCCGTCTGCCGGATTACTCCCTCCGGCCCTCCAAGTTTTGATAAGAGGTCATATATCTTAACCATCTGTTCAACGGAATAGGGAGGACGTGATTGCTGTCCATCCCTGAATGTAGTGTCCGTAATGTATATATCCCTCTCAAGCAGGGATTTGGGATCAAATTCAACCGGCTTTCCGTCAATATACTCAACCACCGGACCATCAAATCTGATAAGTGGCGGCAGATTATAATTAAAGGTTCCTTCAAGAAGGTTGGGCTCAGTTGTATTTGACAGTGGATGGGACTTAATCGGCTTGCTCATAATATTCTCCTTTCATGAATAGTTACAATTAATCTGAATTTAAAATAATTCTGCCTGAATAATTATATTACAATTATTTGAATATCAACAACTTATAATTGCTGTTTGGTTAATGTCTGTCACCCCGGGACTAACTTCTTCGGTTAGTTAATTAACTATATATAAGGCAATTACAGTGTGCAAGGTTAAGAAAGAACGTGATAAGGCCAAATATAATACTATATTTTAATGAATGATGAAATATGTGATTTATATTATATTAAGACCTGGGCTCCGATCAATAAAAAGTGGCTTGTATGAATTAAGATGCCGAATACAAATTTAATCATTCCTGATCAAAGTTCTGTCTCTCACTCCATACTATAAGAAATCTGAATTCTTTCTTGGCGACACATTTACAATCAAAAGAACAGCAAATAGAAGCCTGTTCAGCCAATTCTTATGTTACTGACTTCTTCCAATATGTTTGCCGTTCTGCTAATTACCGGAATTTATTTTTATCAAAAAAATAATTGCTTTCAGGATTATAATATCATCTTTTATTAAGGTTCCTTATTCAAACCAATTCTTTACCCTTGGGTCTTTGTCCAGGGAATTTTCCCATTCTTTAAGCCATTGCCTGTGAACTGCCACAACAGAATTTAGGGAAGGTTCATCAATAAGGTTTTTCATCTCAAGCGGATCTGCAATCATATCAAAAAACAGGTCACAGGTGTCATTCCTGTAGGTAATATACTTGTACTTCCTGCTGCGAACCATCCTGCCATTATCGTTTGAACATTCAGCTACCATATATTCTCTCGGATCATCATAGTTTTCACCTGCAACAGCAGCATCAATTGCCGGCTTTAAACTTCTTCCGCTAACATATGAGGGTATATCCGCTCCTGCCAGGTCACAGATTGTAGGCATTATATCAAGACCACTTGCAATTACATTTCCATTTGAAAAAGCTGAATTCATTGTCCCGGGTAGTGCTATAAATAATGGCACTCTTGCACTTTCATCAAAAAGGTTGTTTTTCTGAACATGGGTTCTATGTCCCATACATTCACCATGATCAGAAGTATAAATGATAATGGTGTTATTAATCTGATCCGTATCTTCCAGAGCCTGGATCATTCTTCCTATTTCAGCGTCAACCATCTCCACATGCCTGTAATAACTCCACAGGTAATATCGCCAGTCAGTTTCATTCCAGAGACGTACTATCTCATATAGTCCCTTCTGTTCAAATGCTCTTGAATCGCAGTGTTTATAATCGAAATTGGCAGGAACAGGAGGAAGATCTTCTTCTTTCAAACCATAAGGCGGGCTGTCAAGAAGCTGTGTATTCATACGGATGGTCTCGCAGATATCATGAGGCTGGGTATATGAAATTGTCAGGAAGAAAGGATTATCATTTTTATAATTCCTGATAAATCCTTCGCAGGCAACCGATATTGATGCATCACCAATGATGCCATCACGGTTTATCCCTGTACAAATTACATCGAATCCTCTTATGTTATACATATGAGGAGCATCCCCCACATGCCATTTTCCTGCATAGACATTTGAATACCTGCTGTTTTGCGAAAGATATTCACCAAGCATCGGATGATCTTTACGAATTACATCCCCGTAAAGATTATCGATCACTCCATTCTCGCTTGGCATCATACCTGAAAACCACGATCCCCTTGCCGGGCCACTTAAAGGACTGGCCGAATATGATAATTCAAAATTAACCGCCTGCTTTTTCAGCCTGTCAAGGTTTGGAGTTTTACAGTATTTGTTTCCTGATGATGAAAAAGCCATAAAATGATGCTGGTCAGCCGATAGGAATATTATATTTTTCATGAGATTTATTCTTCAAATTGTCTCCTTTTTCCTGTCGCACAAACTTCTTCAACTATCTCTTCAGCTTTAAGGTCGTATATATATGCATTATGAAGAGTACAAATAAATAGCGGACATCCGTTATCATCCAGCCAGTAGTCAAATGGAAGAATCCCGCTTCCGCGATGTTCAATTTTGTGAAGAGCGCCAAAGTTATCGGATGTGTAATCATCATTCATGTTACGGAAAAGAAGATGGTCATCCTTCCTGAGACGCATTTTTTCAAGCATGACAAATTGTTTTGCCCGATAAGTCTTATTTCCATATAACATCCTGTGGAGAGCAGCGATAAGAGTGAAATCCGAAGTCAGACTGGTTCCGGGTATGAATTTCATTTCAGAGGTGGGAATTTCATTCACTTTTATCCTGACAACAATCCCGTCTGTCTGTTTTTCAAGTTGCCCTGTCTCTTCAAACGAACAATAATCGAGCTTTTTATTCGCCCGCCACATCGATTGCCTGACCACCCATTCAAGTGGAGTGGCAATATCATCGTCATTGCATAAAATTTTTGCTTCAGTAAAATGAAAATCATCCTTAAATGCAGGCCGGCTTCCCTGCTGAAGGATCTTCTGCCTGACACTCAGGTCAAATTTTGTCGGGTCTTTCTTACTTAAAGTTTTCTCGATTATCAGGTATCCAAGGGTGGAAGATCCGTTATTGTCTGCCTGTCCGGCACCAATAGCTGTCCACAAACGGAAAGGAAGCCGCCAGTTCCCGGAACCGTTAAATGAAGCTTTAACAATTTTCTGAGAAACACCCCGGTTTATCAGAATGGTTTCAGGATTAAGGTAGGTCACTATCTTATTCGGAAGGTATCGGACATCTCTGGCATAGATCCATTTGGGCAGCATAGATGCAATTAAACCTAACCCTATACCTGCTATTGCCTGTCTCCTGGAAAATTTGAAAGACATAAATGTAATATTTGGTTAAAGAAATATAATATCTTATAAATAAAATTACACTATTCTCTTTAATCTAAATTCTATTTAAGGTATTGACTTTGACAATCTTATTCAATAATTTTGATTTTAAGTTAATTATCAGATCCCCAAAACAGAATATGTACATGCATAAAGGAAAAAATAATCAGTTGTTTTTTATCCCTGTTTTTATTCTATTTTTTACGGGGTGTAGTAAAGAAGTTTTCATAACTGATACAATTAAGGATATTGATGGAAATGTTTACAAAACTGTAATAATTGGAGACCAGGAATGGATGGCAGAAAATCTTAAGACAACAGTTTATGCTGATGGAAATAATATACCCAATAACAGAAATGGATATTTCTACTATATGGATAGTAAAAGTTATGGTGATATATATGGCGCACTTTATACCTGGAATGCGGCGATGAAAGGAGGGGGAAGCAGTCTCCTGAATCCAAGTGGTGTACAGGGAGTTTGTCCAGATGGATGGCATCTTCCCAGTGAGGATGAGTGGAAAGATATGATCCTTTTTTTGGGAGGAGAAGTGGTTGCTGGTGGAAAGATGAAAGCAAAAGGTACAACTTATTGGAAAGCACCAAATACAGGTGCAACAAATGAAAGTGGATTTTCTGCTCTTCCTGCAGGATTTTACTTCCCTCCTGTAGATTATAATTCCTCAGGTCATTTTATTGCACTAGGCTCTGGTGCCGGTTGGTGGACATCTTCAGCGGGACCTTTCCCTGAAGGTGCCATCAGCAAAAATATTAATGCCGAAAGTGCCGCTATAACAGATGCAAGTAATGGCCAATCTTTCGGATTGTCTGTAAGATGCGTCAAGAATAGAAACGGAAATACTGTTCCCGAAGTATCCTCAGAAGAACCAGGATTTATTACCGATGTTACCATCGTTTGCGGCGGAATAATAAGTTCATCAGGAGGATCAAATATCATTGATTATGGTATATGCTGGAACACTGATAGTATTGACCTGAATATCTCTAATTCTTATCATAATTCTGTTGATACTTTGACTAATGGTAAATTTGTCAGCATAATCAATAATCTGATTCCTGGGACAAAATATTTCTTAAGAGCATTTTCAACTAACGATGCTGGAACAGGTTATGGAAAAATTTTATCGGTTTCAACAATAAAGTGTGAAAGTACGATTAGTTTCAATCAATCAGTGGAATATGGTGAATTTTCAGATCAGGATGGAAATATCTATAAAACCATTAAGATCGGTTCACAGGTTTGGATGGCAGAAAATCTTAAATCAATTTCCTCACGAGACGGCAGGGCACTTACTTATTATTTTGCTGATGAATCAAAAAATCCGGGCATAACCTGGTATGATAATAATATTGAAAATAAAAGTGATTACGGATTTCTATATAGCAGAAATCTTATCTATAATTCTTCCAAAATATGTCCCTCGGGATGGCATATACCTTCTCTTAACGAATGGGAAATATTAATAAGTTACCTTGGTGGGTGGGAAAATGCAGGTAGAAAATTAAAGGAGGAATCTTCTTCACACTGGATGTTACAAGCAGAAGGAACAACAAATGAAAGCGGATTTACTGCCTTACCCGGAGGATACTATAATAATTTCGACAATTATAAAAATCTCGGTTATTTCGGTTACTATTTTACCTCTGATATGTCATATCACAGGGAAGCAGGTGTTGATATCTTATATAACTGGTTAATTATTTTCCAAAATGATTCTCATGTTGTACAAAAAATCTATGACAGAGGATCATATTATTCATCGGTAAAATGTATTAAAGATTAATCTTTATTTTGTTGTACATTTTCTGCTTTTACTATTCAAAAAATTATCCCTATATTAACACTCAAAGTATTATTCTTCCTCCTGAATGGAATATTATCAACAGGTCTGGCATAATCCATCTCAATCATCTCATATGCGATTCCGGCAAACAGGGCAGTATTTTTAGAAAGTCTGTACCATATACCTGCTGATGGATTTATAAAAGAGCCATATGATGCTGTGTCGTTTTTACTTTTCTCGGTAGCACTTCCTAATCCCAAAGCCACGGAGGGAGTAAGCTGTTTGAGATTTTGCTGCAGGTTGATTCCGTTGATTGATCCCGGTTCTCTTGTTCGCAGATAGTCTATTGGTTTGCCTTGCTGCTTCAATTTTGGCTTCCTGTTTTACTGATTCTACCGGAACAATAAAAATGTGTGCTTCCTATCGGTTCTTGCCAGCGCGTAAAAATTTTAATTTCCCACACATAAATTGCAGTTTACCAACTTCGTCGATTATTACAGAATCTTTATATAGTCTTTATACAATGATGTTCAATTCTTACAAAATCCTAATAGTTTCTGGTCTACTTTTGTATCAAAATAAATGTAAGAACTTTGGATGCAATCATTTTAATGACAGTTTCAAAGCCCCTGGAACTTACTACAAACACAGAATATGCTATTGGAGCAATTATAGCTGGGCTTATTTTCTCATATCTTTTATATGCACTTCTAAAAGCTGAAAATTTTTAATCCATGTCGTTATTTTGGATTCTATATCTGATATTCTTTTTTGTTTCTGTGATATTAGTGTACCGATGTTTTATGAATTCGTTCTATAAAAATTTCATTAATAAAAAGAAACGATAGTTAAAT
>CAYLYN010000016.1:0-40603 GCA_964387565.1 uncultured Rikenellaceae bacterium
TGTGTTGCGGCCACCCCTCCTTCAAAAGGAGGGGAAACTTACTCCATTGTTTCCTTCAATAATGCTAAGCTTAAGTTAACGCCTATGCCCTGAAGGGAGGTTAGTGGGCCGATAATCTAATCAACAAGCAGATTACAACCACGGATATCACTGTTGTCAAAGCGGCCGAGCACCTCAAAACCACCATCTTCACGAAGTTTTCCAAGGTCGCCTGTTGAGATAAATGAACAGGAATAAAGGTTAGCCAGATCAATAATGTTTATCCCTCCTGTTCTGCCGGATTCTGTAAATAAATTAAGAGGATCCTGGGTATCACGCAGGATTATCTTCATCCATGGAGGGCAATAAAATATCCCGTCACCTTTCGAATATGCCTGGCTCAGCAATTCTGTCATACCATATTCAGAGTGAATTGATCTTACATTAAATGCCTTTTTAAGAATCCCGTGCAATTCTTCGCGGGTAAGCTCTTTTCTTCTGCCTTTCATTCCTCCTGTTTCCATAATAATCACAGAAGACAGATCAACAGGCTCTTTTTCTGCAAGATCGAGTAAAGCGAAGCTGACTCCGAGAAGAAGAACCTTTGTGCCTTCCTGCAGGGCTGAAATTATATTATTGACCAGAGCTGTCTCTTTCTCCCTGTAAAAACCGCTGAACGGACTTTTACTCATCATTATAAGCTTATCAGCCATATAAACAAGTGAAGAGCTTTTCCTTTCAGTGTATGACGGCAGTAATGCAGCTATCATATATTCTGCAGGATCACCATAAAAATATCTGAATGATTTAATGAAACTCTCAGTGTACAATCCTGTATCACAGACATAATGTTTTGAGGTGAGGCTGCCTGTTGTACCGCTGCTTTCAAAGATATTCCGTACAACCTTGTTACCTGAAATAATCTTCTGGCTGCGGAAAAATTCCACCGGGAGAAAAGGTAAATGGATCAGACTTTCGACTTTACCGGGTTCCTTTTTCAGATGGGATGCAAAATTCCGGTATACGATATTATTATCGTATTGATATTCAAATATTTGCAATGATAAGTTTAAAAAATCAGAATGATCTTTTACATTGAAAATTCTATCCCTAAGCAAATGACCCATTTTCAGGGAAATGTCATCGATCCGTCAGGCTGATAAACCCACTGAAAAGTACATTCACCATAAGCGATAAGCTGCCGTATCTCGTTAACTGTACTTATTATCCTCAGCTTGGTATATTTTTCATTGCCCGACCTGTATATCCAAACCTGGTTTGGAGCAAGTTGCTCAGCCATGTCTGTCCATGAAGTTGCAGAAAAGCTTTTAAGATCATTGAAAGCTGTTTTAGCAGCCTCTTCGTCAGCATAATCTCCGACTTTATAAAATGACGGCTGGAGGTTATTAGCCTGAAGAGTAAGAGTATTAGGAGTATTAATCTTGTTTACGTAAACGGTTATATCGGGTCCGGGATTATTCTCTGTTGAAACAAGTTTTCCTGTTGAAAAAGAGAAACCATAAACAAAATATGTTGAGCCCGTATATGTTGTATTATCTATAGTATCAGTACCTGTGGTACGGACTTTAATATCCTTTTCACAGGAAGCAAGAGCTATAAAAACCAGCAGTATTAATGTCAGTCTTTTCATAATAAATACAAAGATAAAACAAAAGAAGGCAACAATATGTTCGGAACAGATTTTTTATCATCTGGAAACACCAAAGAATTACGACGTAAAAATTAGTTATCCCTCTTGTAAATTATAAAATACAAATCAGGTATATAAAAAAAAAGACTGCACATTTGTACAGCCTTTATTATGAATTAATTGGTATGGTGTTTTACATCCCCCAGGCCCCCCTTCGCTCTGCTCAGGGCAGGCTCTTCAAAGGGGGAACAAGAAAGATCACCCTTTCTCCCGGTCTCCCACTCACCTATTCTCCCCTTATAGCAGTAATTCCCGGCAGCTTCTTACCTTCCATATACTCAAGCATGGCTCCACCGCCTGTAGATACATAGCTTACCTTATCAGCCAGCCCATTCTTGTTTATTGCAGCCACTGAATCACCTCCTCCGATAAGACTGTAAGCACCTTTTGCGGTAGCCGCAGCTATTGCTTTTGCAACAGCAGTTGTTCCCTTTGAGAACTTCTCCATCTCAAAAACTCCCATCGGACCATTCCATAGTATTGTACTTGAATTCTCAATTACCTGAGAGAATTGTGCGATTGTCTTTTCAGCAATATCAAGACCCAGCCAGCCGT
Organism: uncultured Rikenellaceae bacterium; assembly: GCA_964387565.1. Taxonomy (GTDB): domain Bacteria; phylum Bacteroidota; class Bacteroidia; order Bacteroidales; family VadinHA17; genus LD21. The sequence goes on from CAYLYN010000016.1 coordinate 2,246, forward strand.
CTTCAACAGCACTGACAGGCGAGACGGTCGTATTTGCATCATTTTCAAACTTGTCGGCATTCAGACTGTCAACAGGCAGATACAGGTTTACCCCTTTCTCTTTTGCTTTCTCAATAAGCTGAAGTGCAAGGTCAAGCTTATCCTCTTCACAGAGCGATTTCCCTATCTTTCCTCCCTGAGCTTTAATAAATGTATAAGTCATTCCACCACCGATAATGATGTTGTCAACCCTGTTAAGAAGGTTCTCAATTAACAATATCTTATCTGAAACCTTTGCTCCTCCCATAATAGCTGTAAATGGTCTTTGTGGTTCCTTCAGAACCTTATCCATTGCGGCCAGCTCACTATTGATCAGGTAGCCGAACATTTTATGCTCAGTGTCAAAAAAATCTGCCATAACCGCTGTTGTGGCATGTGCACGATGGGCGGTTCCGAATGCATCATTTACATAAACCCCGGCATAAGCAGAAAGTTTTTTGGCCATCTCTTTCTGTTTGACCTTCATCTCTGCCTTTGCTGCTTTCTTTACTTCGTCCGATACTCCTTCAGGAAGAATTGGCTTTCCTTCCTCTTCAGGATAGAAACGGACATTCTCAAGAAGAAGTATCTCGCCTGGCTTAAGCGCCGCTGACATGGAAACAGCAGATTCTCCAAGGCAATCATCGGCAAAAAGTACTTTTTTGCCAAGATGCTTCTCAAGTACAGGCAGAACTGGTTTGAGAGAATACTTTTCCATCCGGCCTTCGGGCCTGCCAAGGTGTGACATCAGAATAAGGCATCCGCCATCACTGAGGATTTTGTTTATTGTAGTAAGTGCTCCTCTTATACGTGTATCATCTGTCACAACAAATGTCTTTTTATCAAGGGGAACATTGAAGTCTACTCTTACAATTGCTTTCTTCCCTTTAAAGTTGAAATCCTGGATCATTTTCATATGTGGTATATTTTTAGATGGTTGTTATTTTTTTCACATACAAACCTACAGCTTTTTTGGAAATAATTGTAATAGTGATTCAGGGATAATTTAAAATCACCGGATATCAATTTCCTGTGCCGCGCAGGCAATAACAGGTGAAATTATTAATGGTCAGAAGGTGTTATCCTGCTTTAAAATTATGTGCACTTTCAGACAATATTGTGAATCTTTAATTGAACATTACCTTACTTTTGAATGTTTTCCCAGCAAAAGTTTAACTAAATTTGAAGAAAAATTATGGCTAAAATCACACTCAAAGGAAATCCTGTTAATACAATTGGTAACCTGCCGGCAAAAGGGAGTAAGGCTCCTGAATTCACCCTCGTAAAGTCAGATCTTTCAACAGTCTCTCTGTCAGATCTTAAGGGTAAGAAATTAATACTCAGCATTTCTCCCAGTCTTGATACATCTGTATGTGCAACCTCGGTCCGTAAATTTAATGAAACTGCAGCCGGTAAATCAAATACCATGGTTCTTGCTATAACAAAAGACCTGCCTTTTGCAATGGGAAGATTCTGTACTACTGAGGGAATTACAAACGTTATTCCTCTTTCAGGATTCAGAGATATCTCATTTGGAAAATCATACGGAGTTGAAATAACTGACGGAGGATTTACAGGATTGTATGCAAGGGCTATAGTTGTTATAGATGAGAATGGTAATGTAACGCACTCACAGCTTGTACCTGAGATTGCTCAGGAAGCTGATTATGAAGCTGCCCTGTCTGCACTGTGATAAAGTAAAGAAGATTAATTCCTGATAAACAGTAACCAGCATGTACTTCTCCCAGATTCCCGGACAAAAAGAGATAATCGGGAAACTTATCAGGTCTGTAAAGGAAGAAAGGGTAAGTCATGCCCAGCTGTTTGCAGGGAATGAAGGATGCGGGAGCCTGGCGCTTGCTCTTGCTTATGCCAGATATATAAGCTGCGAGAATCGTTCTGAAAATGATTCATGCGGAAAGTGCAAATCATGTGTCAAGTACGAGAAAATGATCCACCCCGATCTCCATTTCGTATTCCCGGTGATAAAAGGGAAGAAGGTCACTGATCCTGTCAGCGACACTTACATTGAAGAATGGAGGGAGTTCGTACTTAAATCGCCCTTTTTTACTTTAAACGACTGGCTTAACAGCATTGAGGTAGGTAATGCTCAGGGAATGATATTTGCATCAGAAGCATCCGAAATAATAAGAAAGCTAAGTCTTAAAACTTTTGAGTCGGATTTCAAGATCATGATAATCTGGCTGCCTGAAAAAATGCATGTGGCAACAGCCAACAAGCTTCTGAAGATGATTGAGGAACCACCTGAAAAGACACTTTTCCTCCTGGTATCTGATGAACCCGATAAGGTCATTCCGACAATACAGTCGAGGTGTCAGCTTGTGCGAATTCCTTCATTCAGCAATAGCGAAATAGAGACTTACCTAAAAAAACGCTTTGGCATAACTGATGAAAAAGCAGCCGATATATCTCATGTTGCAAATGGAAATATCATCAGAGCTGTGGAGCTGTGTGAAAATGAAAGCACCTCACTCGATAATCTTGAGAGCTTTAAAAGCCTGATGAGGTTTGCATGGAAGAGAGATGTGGTTTCTCTTATCAGCTGGTCCGAAGATATTTCATCTACCGGCAGAGAAGCTCAGAAAAATTTTATCTCTTTTTGCCTGAGGATACTTCGTGAAAACCTTATGCTGACTCTTGGCCAGGTAGAAAACAGACTTGTTTTCCTCACCGGTAAGGAAGCTGATTTCTCAGATAAATTTCACCCCTTTATTACTCAAAAAAACATCTATCCCCTGACAGATGAATTTAACCTGGTTTATTCACATATTGAAGCCAACGGTAATGCAAAAATTATTTTCCTTGACCTGGCTCTTAAGGTTACCCGACTGATCAGGTCTGCCTGATCATTACGATCTTTTGTTGAATTAATTCCTTTTATTGACTACTTTTGCGGAATAATTTTGGCAGAACAAGGGTTTTATGACTGATAGTGAAGATATTCAGGGCCATCCGGGTGAAGAGATCCGGATACCTGAAATAAAATATAAACCGGGCAATAATAAACTTGATTCTTATAACTGGCTGAAAGATATACCTGCAGTTACCGATGAGAATGAAATTGTTGAGATCCGGTTTAAAAATACACGGAAAGGATTCTTCAGGAATGTTAACTCCATAAGGCTTGAAATTGGCGATGTTGTTGCCGTTGAAGCCTCTCCCGGACATGACATAGGAAGGGTTTCAATGGTTGGGCACCTGGTAAAGGAACAGCTCAAAAAACTAAAAATTTATCCCTCTCCCGATGATCTGAAAAAAATATACAGAAAAGCAAAAGAAGCAGATATCCAGAAGTGGGAAGAGGCCAGAAAGCTTGAAAATCCGACAATGTTGCGTTCGAGGAAGATCGCTGAGGAGCTTAAGCTTAACATGAAAATTGGTGATGTGGAGTACCAGGGAGACAAAACAAAAGCTATCTTCTATTACATCGCCGATGAAAGAGTTGACTTCAGACAGCTTATTAAAGTCCTTGCTGATGAATTCAGGATCCGGGTAGAAATGCGTCAGATCGGCGCCAGGCAGGAAGCCGGGAGAATAGGTGGAATAGGATCGTGTGGCAGAGAGCTGTGTTGCTCCACGCATATAACAAACTTCATTTCGGTTACAACAACTCATGCAAAATACCAGGAACTTTCGCTCAATCCCCAGAAACTGGCAGGTCAGTGCAGTAAACTGAAGTGCTGCCTTAACTTCGAGCTCGACTGTTATGTTGATGCCCAGCGATCTTTTCCTCCTAAAGAAATACCACTTGAAGCTATTGACTGTACTGCCTGGTTTCAAAAACTTGAGGTTCACAAAGGAATTTACTGGTATTCAACTGATCAGTACTCATCAGCCAACCTGGTAGCTCTTCCTGTTGAAAGAGTCAGGGAGATTCAGGCACTGAACAAAAAAGGGAAAAAAGTTGATAAACTTAAGGCTGTGGAAGATACCTGGGAATCAGAACCTGTTTCTCATGATCTGCTTAAGAACAATAGCCTTACGAGGTTTGATCAGCCAGATGAAAAAAAGAACCGTCAGCGTCATCACCAGGGAAGAAGGAAAAACAGGAGATTCAATGACAAAAAGAATAAATAGAAATATCTGTCTGGTCATAATCGTCTCCTCTGTTTTGATTACAGCATGCAAGAGTGATGTGGTTTATACCGGCTCAGTTGCGATGAAAGGTAATAAATGGGACCTTATGAACATACCTGTTTTCAGCGTACCGGTCACTGACACCTTAAACAGCAACAATCTATCTTTTATTTTAAGAACAGGTTCTGATTATCCTTTCCGCAATATTTTTCTCTTTGTTACTGCCACATCTCCTCAGGGTAAAGAGCTTACCGATACTATGCAATATTATCTTGCTGATGATAAAGGGAACTGGTATGGAAGAGGTTTCGGAGATATACATGAGATGAATCTGCCTTACAAATCAAATGTCTTTTTCCCTTCCACAGGGGAATATAACTTTAAGATTCAGCATGGCATGCGGACTGAGGAACTCCCTGGCATATACGATATAGGTCTCAGAATTGAACGCGTCAGAAATTGAACCGGTTGCATGGGAAAAAATAAACTGGCCAGATGGAATGAGTTTGGCTCATTCGCCAATGTAATCCAACCTGAAATCGGAGAGGTTGCAGGAAAGGATCATCCTGTAAAAGGAAACTGGAACTCAAGGATTTTTAATAACAGTAATCCCATTGTACTTGAACTGGGATGCGGAAAGGGTGAATATACTGTTGAACTGGGCCGCATATTTCCAAATAACAATTATATCGGAGTCGACATTAAAGGTGCCAGGATGTGGCGGGGAGCCAAGACTTCAAATGAGCTAAGTATGACAAATGTCGCATTCCTGAGAACCCGGATTGAATTCATTGATTCATTTTTTGCAGCAAATGAAGTCGATGAAATATGGATTACTTTTCCTGATCCCCACCCTGGTGCAAAAAACTCAAATAAAAGACTGACGTCCCCGGTGTTCCTGAATAAATATCTGGCATTCCTTAAAGAGGATGGAATTGTACACCTTAAAACTGACAACAAAGAACTGTTTAAATTCACTCAGTCTGTGGTAAGGAAACATAACCTGGAACAGCTTGTTTCAACTGATGACCTGTATTCCTTAGATCCTGAATCTGAAAAAATGGATCAGGGACTGATCAACAGTCTTAGCCATCCTGGCAGGAACTCATCATTTTACGAACGTATACTTTCGATAAAGACTCACTATGAAAAGCAGTTCCTGCTTAAAGGGATGAAAATAACCTATCTCTCTTTCATTCTTAAAAAGGAAAACTTCATTAACCATGAAAAGCCCAAAAAAGAAGAGTGAAAATGATTTTTTTTCAATGGTCTATGAAGTAACAAAACTTATTCCTTATGGTCGCGTTACTTCCTACGGTGCTATTGCCAGGTATCTAGGATCTGGCAGATCTGCCAGAATGGTAGGCTGGGCACTTAATGTGTCTCATGGCAGATCCGGATTCATTCCTGCACACAGAGTGGTAAACCGTAATGGTTTACTTACCGGGAAACATCATTTTGGAAATTCAAGCACCATGGAACAACTCCTGGCAAATGAAGGCTTCATAATAGAAGACGACAGGATTGTCAATTTCAGTGAAAAATTCTGGGATCCCATTACTGAACTTAAGTAGTTTTTTCTTGCCTGTCTGCAGTATTTGTATTAAAATTGTGACTTGTTTATAATTAATTTAAATAAAAATAGCATAATCAATGTTTCCTAAAGACAAAATATTAGAAATACTCTCTGCAGTTATTCATCCGGGAACAGGTAAAGATATTGTCTCTCTCGGAATGGTACAGGATGTCATTTCTGACAGCAATGGTATTTCAATGGTCCTGACCCCGGAGAAATCCAATGATCCTTTTATGTCTTCTGTAAGAAGCACTATTGTAAAACAGCTGAAAGAAACTCTTGGCCAGGATGCTGTTATAAATGAAATTAAAATAGAGCCAAAAGTTGTTGTCGGAAAGCATGTTGAAAAACCCAGGGAAATACTCCCTCTTGTAAAAAATATCATAGCTGTATCTTCAGGGAAAGGAGGAGTTGGAAAAACAACAATAGCCGTAAACCTTGCCATATCCCTTGCAAAGAGAGGATTCAGTGTAGGGCTGCTTGATGCAGATGTATTCGGGCCATCAGTACCAAAAATGTTCAGCGAGGAAAACTACAGGCCTGAAGTAAGGAGGGAAAAAGACACCGATATCATTATCCCGCTTTCAAAATATGGTGTTAAAGTACTTTCAACCGGATTTTTTGTTGATGCAAAGGATGCTGTAATATGGAGGGGGCCGATGGCTTCAAACTTCCTTAAACAGCTTATTATGCAGGGTGACTGGGGAGAACTTGACTATTTACTTGTAGATCTTCCGCCGGGCACAAGTGATATTCACCTGACACTGGTACAGGAAGTCCCTGTTACCGGAGCTATTGTTATAAGTACTCCACAGGATGTTGCCCTTGCTGATGCAATAAAGGGTATTGCAATGTTCCGGACCGAAAAGATTGATGTACCTGTTCTCGGACTTGTTGAAAATATGTCCTGGTTCACACCGGCAGAACTCCCGTCGAACAAATACTATATTTTTGGTAAGGACGGAGGCAGGAAGCTTGCCGAAAAGATGGATGTTGAATTGCTTGGACAGATACCTCTGGTACAAAGCATTTGCGAAGGAAGTGATAGCGGACATCCGGTGGCGCTCGATGAATCAGTTACAGGAAATGCATTTGATGAACTTGCAGCACGCCTGAATGAAAGTGTTGAAAAAAGGAACAGGGAACAGAGACCAACAATTAAAGTACAGATAACTACATAGATATGACAGATAATAGCATTAAAGAGAAGGTTGCAAAAGCACTTGAGAGGGTAAGGCCATACCTTCAGTCTGACGGTGGCGATATTGATCTAGTTGAAGTTACCGACGATATGACTGTAAAAGTAAAGCTGAAAGGAGCCTGTCACGGATGCCCTTACAGTATGCAGACTCTGAAAGCTGGCGTTGAACAGGCAATAATGAGAGAGGTTCCTGAAATAAAAAGAGTTATTTCGGCTTGAAAATCAGGATCACTCCAATTTTGTTTACCTTTGAAATACTATACACTTATTAAGTCAGTTATAGTATTAAAAGTCACCCTTGCCTTCAAATATATCACCATATAAATACCTGGTTATTTCGGGGCTGCTTCTGCTCCTGACTGAATGTTCGATTGAGAAAAATACGGGCTCTACGAGATTTTATCATAACATGACAGCCCGGTACAACATCTACTTCAATGGTTATGAGAACTTTAAGGAAGGAATTGCCAAATTAAACACAAATTACAGGGATGATTATGCAGAGGTGCTGAAAGTATTTGAATACAGTGATCCTTCATCACCTTCCTACTGCAGCTCCGATATGGAAAGAGCAATTCAGAAAGCATCCAAACTTATCTCCCTTAAGTCAATGACTGCCAAACCTGAAATTGATGACAGGAATGATATTTCAGAAAAAGAGAGGGAACTGCTAGACAGAAAAGAATACAATGACTGGGTGGATGATAGCTACCTTCTTATAGGCAAAGCCCGTTTCTATAAACATGAATTCAATGACGCTGCTGCTCTCTTTGAATACTGCATCTCTGCTGCCAATGATCAGGGGATAAAAGATGAAGCAACAATCTGGCTTGCCAGAGTCCACAATGAAAAAGGGAACTACAACGAATCCCTCAGAATACTCTCTGATATGGGCCCGGGCTCCGAATCATCAAAAGCTTTCAGGTTTATGTACAACAGCACAATCGCCGATTTGTTTTTAAAACAGAAAAGGTATAAGGAGGCTATTAATCCGCTCCGGAAGGCTGTTGACAACGCATCAGGCAAAAGGAGAAAATACAGGCTCACTTTTCTCCTGGCCCAGATCTACGACCTTACAAATGAAAAAACCAATGCTACATATTATTATAAAAAAGTAATTAAGATGCGGCCTCCATATGAGGTTGAATTTTATGCACGCATTAAACTACCGGGAGTTCTTGACCTGAATACAATGAATACCCAGGAGGTTACCAGGGAGCTTGAAAAAATGCTTAAAGATTCCAAAAACATGGATTTTCAGGATCAGATATATTTTGCTCTCGGCAATCTCTCAATGAAGGAAGGAAAGGAAGAGGAGGCAATAAAATATTTCAGGCTTTCAGCATCCGCTCCCTCAATTAACCAGAATCAGAAAGGCCGCTCTTACCTTGCTCTGGCAGATTATTTCTATAATAAACCGGATTATATGGATGCAGGAATGTACTATGACAGTGCAATGTACTTCATCAATGAAAAATATCCTGATTACCAGTCCCTTAAAACCAAATCGCAAAGCCTCAATGCTCTTGTATCAGAACTAAAGATTATACAGAACGAGGACAGTCTTCAAAAGGTGGCAGCTATGAGTGAAGCTGAAAGAAATGCATTAATTTCAAATATTATAGCCCAGGTTACCAAAGCTGAAAGTGAAGGAAGGACTTCTGATTATGGTGACAGGTATAATATGGGCCAGTTTTATGAGAATGAAAGACGTTTTCAGGACCAGATTGACCAGGAAGGCAAATGGTATTTCTACAACCAGTCAGCACTGGCCTTCGGAAGAACTGAATTCAGAAGAAGGTGGGGTGACAGAAGATTTGAAGATAACTGGAGAAGATCAAACAAATCAATAATTGCAATAACGCAGGACGATGAAGAGGTGAATACTGAAACGCAGAAAACAGATACTGCTGCTGCAAAATCTGATAACAAAAATCCTGAATTCTACCTTCAGAACCTTCCGCTCAACGATTCCCTTCTTGCCATCTCAAATGAAAAGGTGGCTAATGCAATGCTGAATGCAGGAAAAGCCTATGCAGACAGGATAAATGATCCCGCCAGGGCAACTGAGACCTGGGAAAATCTGAAACAGAGGTTTCCCGGTAATGAGCTGGTACCTGAAGCTCTTTTCTATCTGTACAGACTGAATAAGGATATAAACGGGCCACGATCGGAAACATACAGACAGGAACTGCTTTCAGATTACCCGGAAAGTGAATTTGCACGGATCTTGTCAGACCCGGGATATTACGAGAAGAAGCTTGCTGATATTAAAATGGCCGAAACTCTTTACCAGGATGCATATGACCGGTATCTCAATGAAAACCTGAATGAAGCTATTGCCATTATTGAAGATGCCCTGAAAAGATTTCCCCAGGATAATCTCGCTCCAAAGTTCATGCTTCTCAGGGCTTATTGCGTGGCAAGGCTTACAGATGAAAGAGGATTCAAAGAGGAGCTTACAAAACTGATAAAAGCATGGCCCCGGTCGGAGGAGAGTAAAAAAGCAACTGAGATTACTGCAATACTTAACCAGAAAGTACCAGAACTGAAGGTTGAAGAAGACCGGCAGATTGCACAGGAGCTTTATGTAGCCGATACTTCACAAACACACATGTTTGCTCTGGTTATAGCTGATGCGGCTTTTAATATTAACCAGGCCACTTTTGACGTAATAAGCTATAATATTGACAACTACACCAATAAAAACTACAGAACCGAAGGCAGCCTTGTTGACAATAAATTCATACTGATCACAGTTTCAGGGTTCCAGGATTACAAGACTGTCCTTAACTATTTTACAGAATTTCAGGTGGAAAAGAATGTGAGAAACACTAAAGGCAGTAAGATGTACTCATTCATCATTAATAATGATAACCTGGTAATTCTGAAAAGCGACAAGAATCCTGAACGGTACAATCTTTTCTTTATTGAAAACTACCTGCAATGAGAAAAATAAGAATTCTTTGGACAGATGACGAGGTAGAGGCTCTCAGTTCACATATATACTTTCTGCAGGAAAAAGGCTACGAAATAGATACCTGTTCAAATGGTAATGATGCTGTTGATCTGGTTAAGCAGAATTCTTATGATCTGATTTTCCTTGATGAACATATGCCGGGCTTAAGCGGAATAGAAACTCTCAGGCTGATAAAGGAAGTGAGAACTGACATACCTGTTGTAATGATAACAAAAAGTGAGGAGGAAGAGATAATGGAATCGGCAATTGGTTCCGAAATTGCTGATTATCTCATTAAACCTGTTAAACCAAACCAGGTTCTTCTTGCAATAAAAAAAATTCTTGACCAGAGAAGGCTTATAACTGTTAAAACCACAACAGAGTACCGACAGGATTTCAGCAGAATATCTGAAATGATCTCATCTGCATCTAAATTTTCTGACTGGACAGAACTCTACCGGAAAATTGTATTCTGGGAATCTGAACTTGAAAAATCCTCTGACCAGGGGATGACAGAAATTCTGCAATTGCAGGAAAATGAAGCTAATAACCTGTTCTCAAAATTTATTTCCAACAACTACCTCGACTGGCTTAAACCGGAAACTATAAGCAAACCCGTACTTTCAACATCACTGTTCCCGTCAAAGATATTTCCCCGGATTAGAGAGAAAATTCCTGTGTTCTTTATTCTTATTGATAATCTTCGCTATGATCAATGGAAGACCATCTCCGGAGAACTGGCGGGATTATACCGGATTATTGAAGAGGATCTCTATTTCAGTATACTGCCTACTGCAACTCAATTCTGCAGAAATTCAATATTTGCAGGAGTGATGCCTTCTGTAATTGCTGATACTATGCCTCAGTACTGGGTAAATGACGATGAGGAGGAGGGCAAAAATAATTTTGAGGAGGAGCTCTTCAGGATGCAATTGACCCGGAAAGGATTGAATTATAAATGGTCATACAACAAGATTCAGAACAGTCAGGAGGGCAAAAAAGTAAATGAAAAAATTAAATCGCTTCTTGAAAATGATCTGAACATCCTGGTGTTCAATTTTGTGGATATGCTCTCCCATGCAAGAACAGAAGTAGGTGTGATCCGCGATCTGGCAAACGATGAACCTGCCTACCGGAGCCTTACCAGATCCTGGTTCCTGCATTCATCTCTTTATGAACTCCTTAAGATACTTTCCAGATACCAGGTAAGAGTAGTATTCAGTACCGATCACGGAACGATCAGGGTTCAGAATGCCATCAAGATTATTGGTGACAGAAAAACATCATCCAACTTAAGATATAAAATGGGCAGAAACCTCGACTATGATCCCAGAAAAGTATTTGAAATCAAAGATCCTGAAAAAGGAATGCTGCCAAGATCAAATATCAGTTCGAAGTATATTTTTGCAATGAACAAGGATTACCTTGTTTACCAGAACAACTTTAACCATTATGCAGCATATTACAGGGATACTTTCCAGCATGGTGGAATATCAATGCAGGAAATGATGCTGCCGGTTGCCTGTATAGAGCCTGTTTAGAGATGAAATCTACATTTATTCAAAACACAAATGAGCTTGCGGGCTCAGCGAAGCTAAACAAACATGAAAATATTAATAAGCGATAAAAAGCATTTACATACTTCAGCAAAAGAACTTCTGAAACAAACCGGTGATAGCAGAATTATTGCTTTTTACGGATCTATGGGATCGGGGAAAACTACAATTATAAAAGCTGTCTGCGAAACTCTGGGTGCCGTCGATATTGTTACAAGTCCCACATTCACACTTGTAAACGAATATAGAACTCTCAACGGGGAATCACTGTTTCATTTTGATTTTTACAGGATCAAAAAAACAGAAGAAGTTTTCGATTTTGGTATTGAGGAGTATTTCTCCAGCGGGAAATATTGCTTTATGGAATGGCCGGAACTTATTGAAGATATACTCCCTGAAACAACTGTGAGGATACGGATTGAGGTCGATGATAAGGAACAGCGTATTCTGCATATTGCATAAGATGATCATATATTGTTCTGTAGATCAAAAATATTTACCTTTGGGAAAACAACCCACTTCAAGTGATGAATGAAAAAGGCAGGAGCGGAAAGATAAACCTGGGCAATACAGCTTTCATGCCAAAGGAAGAGCAGCTGGAAACTGCCATCAGAAACCGCAGTATCACCATCGGTATACCCAGCGATTCAAAGGATGATGAAAAACGTGTTGCACTCACTCCCGAGGCAGTAAGCCTGCTTGTGGAAAAAGATAATGAAGTAATTGTTCAGAAAGGTGCAGGGCTTGGAGCAAACTATAGTGATAAGGATTACAGTGAAAATGGCGCCATTATAACCGATTCGCTGGCACGAGTATACGGTACGGATGTAGTAATAAAAGTTGCACCATTTTCAGAAAAGGAAGCAGATTTTCTTAAAGGCAATCAGGTAGTTTTATCATACCTTAATGTGTTGATGCTGAACGAAGAAGTACTGGGCAAGCTTATCAGAAAAAAGGTAACTGCAATAGCATTTGAGAAAATAAGAGATAAAAGCGGCATAATGCCTGTCGTTGAGTCAATGAGCGAAATATGCGGAATAACCTCTGTGCTGGTAGCTTCGGAATACCTGAGCAATATGCACGGAGGGAAAGGTGTGATGCTTGGAGGAATTACCGGAGTTACACCTACAGAAGTACTGATACTGGGCGCAAATACTGCTGGAGAATCTGCTGCAAGAGCTGCAATCGGGCTTGGTTCTACAGTTAAGATTTTTGATGAATCCCTTGACAGACTGAGAAGATTCCAGAGCCTTCTGGGGCAAAGGCTGCAGACTTCAGTTTTCCATCCCCAGGTCTTAAAAAAAGCCTTAAAATCGGCCGATGTACTTATTGGCGCAATAGAACTTGAAGATCTCAGGCCCTGGTATTATGTTACTGAAGATATGGTCAGAACTATGAAAAAGGGCTCAGTTATTATAGATCTCAGCATTGACCGTGGCGGCTGTATAGAAACATCCGAATGCAGGGCTCTGCAGGATCCTGTATATGAGAAATATGGAGTAGTTCACTTTTCAGCATGGAACCTTCCATCACGTGTAGCCAGGTCCGCCTCAATTTCACTCAGTAACGTTTTTGCCCCCCTGCTGCAAAGCCTGGCTGATGCAGGAGGAATTACCCATTTACTTAAAATCGACAGAGGTGTCAGGAACGGAGCTTACCTTTACAATGGGATGCTGACAAATGAGACCCTCGGACAGAAATTCGGAATAATTTCAAAAGACCTTGATCTGCTGATATCTGCTTTCTGATTCAGAGAAATCTTAAGACAGATCTGTTACCTGCAGGCTCAATAACAGCTTTTCTTCCTATATAAAATGCCCTGTTGTCAGAAATATGACCGGCAGGAAAATCAAAGAAAACCGGATAATCATAATCCCTGACAATATCCATAATTGTTTCCTCAATACTTCTTCCCCACGCTATGGCCGACTCATTTATATCATTAAAGCCACCTATAAGCAGTGCAGACAAACCTTCAAGCTTGCCTGCCATCCTGAGTGAAACCATCATTCTGTCTATATGATAATAATACTCTCCCACATCCTCAAGGAACAAAATCTTCCCGGCTGTCGAAGGCTCAGCCGGAGTTCCGACAAGACTGCATACAAGCGAGAGGTTACCCCCGGTTATTTCCCCTTCAGACCTGCTTTCCCTGTATTTATTTCCTGTCCATTCAGTTGTACCCAGTTTTCCGAACAGTGACATCCTGAGCGTATCAAAAGTATCTGGTGTTTTTGATATATTATTGAAATTCAACGGCATATCTGAATGGATAGAGGCCATTCCGCAAATTTCACTTAACCAGTTGTGAAGTACCGTTATATCGCTAAATCCTGCATACCACTTAGGATCATTTTTCAATGCCGAAAAATCCATTTTATCGATTATCCTCAGAAGCCCGTAACCTCCTCTTGAACATAAGACAGCCTTTATGTCTGTATCATCTGTCATCTCCTGAAGATCATTCAGTCGCTCGCTGTCAGTTCCTGCAAAGGGGCCTGACTGGTTTGCTGCATTCCTTCCTATCCTGACTTTCAATCCCCATCCTTCAAGATAACTTACTGCATCTGTCAGCTTTTCCGGATCTATCGACCATGAAGGTGATACAATTCCCACTGTGTCACCTGTTTCCAGAAAAGGTGGTTGTACTTTTCGTGCAGACATAAATTATTGTTTTATATTGTAAAAGTAATTTTAATTGTTCCTTTATCCAACTTCGAAATATTATATTTGCGCATCTAAAATTGCTATAATTCAGTACTGAAGTCATGAAGAATTTTAAAAGATACCTGATCACCTCTGCTCTTCCTTATGCAAATGGCCCTATTCATATCGGTCATCTTGCAGGGGTCTATGTTCCTTCTGATATCTATACCAGGTATCTGAGGATGAAAGAAGTAGACGTGATCTCTGTATGTGGATCTGATGAACATGGAGTACCGATTACCCTTAAGGCAAGAAAAGAAGGAGTCACTCCCCAGGAAATCGTTGACAGGTATCACACTCTGAACAAAAAGGCTTTCGAAGACTTCGGGATTTCATTTGACATCTATTCAAGAACCTCTGATAAAATACATTATGATACTGCATCTGAATTCTTCAGAACGCTTTATAATAAAGGAGAATTCGTTGAAAAATCTTCCGAACAGTACTATGATGAAGAGGCGGGATGTTTCCTTGCCGACAGGTATATAACCGGAACATGTCCTCATTGTGGAAATGAAAATGCTTACGGTGACCAGTGTGAGAAATGCGGAACATCATTAAGCCCCAACGACCTTATAAATCCACATTCCACTGTCAGTGGCAGCAAACCTGTGCTCAGAGAAACACTCCACTGGTATCTTCCGCTTGACAGGTATGAATCGTGGCTCAGAAAATGGATACTTGAAGACCATACTGAATGGAAAACCAATGTTTACGGTCAGTGCAAATCATGGATCGATCAGGGATTGCAGCCAAGGGCTGTTAGCCGTGATCTCGACTGGGGAGTTCCTGTTCCTGTTGAAGATGCCGTGGGAAAAGTCCTCTATGTATGGTTTGATGCACCGATAGGTTACATTTCAGCGACAAAAGAACTTACTCAGGACTGGGAAAAATACTGGAAGGATAAAGATACCAGAATGATTCATTTTATTGGAAAGGATAACATTGTATTTCATTGTATTATATTCCCGGCGATGCTTAATGCAGAGGGAACTTTTATCCTGCCCGATAATGTACCGGCTAATGAATTTCTGAATCTCGAGAATGATAAGATCTCTACATCCAGGAACTGGGCTGTATGGCTGCATGAATATCTAGAAGACTTTCCCGGGAAACAGGATGTTCTTCGCTATGCCCTCTGCGCCAATGCTCCAGAAACAAAAGACAACGACTTTACCTGGAAAGATTTCCAGGCACGGAATAATAATGAACTTGTGGCAATCCTTGGTAATTTTGTCAACAGGACTCTTGTTCTGACCAACAATTATTATAATGGAAGGGTACCTGAGAGAGGCAAGACAGATCAGAATGATGAAGCAGTCCTCTTTGAGCTTGGTAAGCTTAAAGAGAACGTTGAAACTTCACTTGATAACTTCCGGTTCAGGGAAGCCCTGAAAGAGGCTATGAATCTGGCCAGGCTTGGAAATAAATACCTCGCTGACGCAGAACCCTGGAAAGTGATAAAAACAGATCCTGAAAGAGTCAAAACAATTATGAACATCTCGCTTCAGATAACTGCTAACCTGACAATTTTACTTGAGCCATTCCTCCCATTCTCAATGGAAAAACTGCGCGGATGGATCAACTTCGACAAGATGAACTGGAACAATGGAGGCAATGCCAATCTCCTCCCTGCTGACCATCAGATTGGCAAACCTGAGCTTCTGTTTGAAAAGATAGAAGACGAGGCTATAAATAAACAGATCGAAAAGCTTCTTTCAGCAAAGAAGGCAAATGAGACTGCCGCTGCCACTGTTGCTCCGGCAAAAGAACCGGTCACATTTGATGACTTCAGCAAAATGGATATACGTACAGCAACCATAATTGAGGCTGAAAAAGTGCCAAAAACAACAAAGCTCCTTAAGTTGAAAATTGATACCGGTATCGATATCCGGACAATAGTATCAGGAATTGCAGAACATTACGAGCCGGAAAAAATTATCGGAAAGCAGATCTCCATTATTGCAAACCTTGAACCCAGAAAAATTAAAGGGATTGAATCACAGGGAATGATACTCATGGCAGAAGACAAGGATGGGAAACTGGTTATGGTTACCCCTTCTGAAAGGGTAAGCAACGGAAGCACAATAAAGTAAATCTATTTTTTCTTCAGGATCCAGGATTCCGGAAATTTTACTGAAAGACTATCTCTTTTCTTTTCAGCAGTTGCAAGATCGGGGCAATCCATCACACTTACCCTGAAGAATCCATTTGGAGCAACTATTATCTCAGGTGTAAAACCCTCTTCCACAAGAGTGTTTACCTGTGTCAAAGCATTCTGCTGCGATTTGAAGCTTCCTGCTATAAGCTGGTATGTTCCTGAAATATTAACAACACGATTTTCAGCAACAGGTGATTCCCCGGCAATAATAACTTCTGATGGTATTTCAACAGGATTTGCTGCCGGCATAGCAGAATTCTGCTCCAGTGATACCCTGTTGTGTTCAAATTCCGCAGTTACAAGAGGATTCATTGTTGATACTTCAACTTTTGGTTTGAAGAGATCCGTCTTCAGAGGTACGGCAACTATTACAGTCAGCAGTGGAATAATAATCGCTGCTCTCCAGATGATCTTACGTATCGAAACCTGTTTTACAGGGTCTTTAACAGGATGCTTTATTATTCGCTTGCGAACATCGTATCCTTCGAGAGGAAAACACTGAAATGATTCCAGCCCGAATGAATCGAGATGATAATTCACATTCCTGTCAGGTTCAAACTGAATATTTCCCTCATGATTATTGACGAAGCTGCCAATATTATCAAATACTACTTTTTCACCATTTTCCAGCTTCCTGCGTAAATCACTTGTGAATTTCTCTACTAAAGTCCTGGCATCGCCATAATTTATATTTAAGGTACTTGAGATTCTGCCTATCAGAAGTCCGTCATTATGATTCAGGTTCCGGTTAAATGATATCTGCTTGACCGGAGGATTAAATGTACCGGTGCTCCTGTCAACCTGTGCCGGAGTATAATTACCGATAAATCCCCCGAATCCGGGAACTATCACACAATCATGCCCAAACAATAACTCTCTGATAAAAGCCGTAATATCCACAATCTCGAATGTTTATCTATACAAATATATGAACTTTTTTCACCAATGTACAATAAATATTTCTACCCGTATAAGCCTTAATGAAAATAAAAGTAAAAGTATTATCTTCGCATTTCCTCAGCTAAACGGTGTATTATGAGAGATATTCAGATGGTTGATCTGAAGGCCCAGTATGATAAAATTGGACCTGAAATTGACAGAGCAATTAAATCTGTCCTGGAATCGACGGCTTTTATCAAAGGACCCGAAGTGAAGCTCTTCGAGGAAGAGCTTCAGCATTACATGGGAGTCAAACATGTAATTTCATGTGCAAACGGAACTGATGCTCTTTTTCTTGCTATGATGGCTCTCAATCTGAAACCAGGAGATGAAGTAATTACTACAAACTTTACTTTCATAGCCACAGTTGAGGTAGTGGCATTACTCGGACTAAAGCTGGTTCTGGTAGATCCGGATCCCGGAACCTTCAATATTTCACCTGAAGCTATCAGAAAGGCAGTAAATTCAAAGACCAGGGCTATCGTCCCGGTTCATCTTTTCGGTCAGTGTGCCGATATGGAGAGTATCATGGATATAGCAAGGGAGCACAACCTTTATATTATTGAAGATGCAGCCCAGGCTACCGGCGCCGATTATATATTCAGAAATGGCTCCAGGAGTAAGGCAGGAACAATAGGACATATCGGGACTACATCTTTCTTTCCTTCCAAGAATCTTGGTTGCTATGGAGATGGAGGTGCAATGTATACGAATGATGATAATCTTGCAAAGAAACTCAGAAGCATCTCAAATCATGGAATGAAAGTGAGGTATCATTACGATGATATCGGCGTTAATTCAAGACTAGATACCATACAGGCTGCAATCCTGAGAGTCAAGCTAAGGTATCTATCCGGATTCAATTCAGCCAGGCAGGCTGTTGCAGATTTTTATGATGAAGCATTTTCCGGATGCCTTTCTCTGATGACTCCTGAAAGAGCTTCTTTCTCTACTCATATTTATCACCAGTACACTCTTAAAGTAAAAAACGGAAAACGTGATGAACTGAAGAAATATCTTGAATCAAAAGGTATCCCTGCAATGATCTACTACCCCGGACCTCTCCATATGCAGGAAGCTTACAGAAACCTGGGATATAGTAACAAAGATTTCCCGGTAACACAGGCATTATGCAAAGAGGTTATTTCATTGCCGATGCACCCTGATATGGAACAGGATCAGCTCGACTATATCACAACCGGTGTTCTGAAATTTTTTGATAACTGAATCTGATGGAAAAGGAATATTTTGCTCATGAAACAGCAGTTATAGATGATGGCTGCAAAATCGGAAAGGGCTCAAAAATATGGCATTTCAGCCATATTATGAAAAATTCTGAAATAGGCGAGAACTGCAATATTGGACAAAACGTTGTTATTTCCCCAGGAGTAAGTTTGGGCAGGAATGTAAAGGTTCAGAATAATGTATCAATTTACACCGGTGTGATCTGCGAGGATGATGTTTTCCTGGGTCCATCAATGGTATTTACTAATGTAATAAATCCCCGCAGTGCAATTATCCGAAAAGACCAGTATGCAGTAACAATTGTTGAAAAAGGTGCTTCTATTGGTGCTAATGCCACAATAGTCTGTGGCAACAGGATAGGATCATTCTCTTTTGTCGGAGCAGGAGCAGTTGTTACAAAGGATGTTAAACCATATGCGCTTGTTGTGGGCAATCCTGCGCGGCAGACAGGTTGGATGAGTGAATTCGGACACAAATTATCTTTTGATCAGTCAGGAATAGCAAAATGTCCTGAAAGCGGCGAGAGATACAAACTTGAAGAAGGGATGGTTTATAAAATTAATCTGTAATTTTGAATACTGATAGAAGATAATTCTCATGGTAAATACTCCTAAAAATTTTGGTATCATTGGTGTTGCAGGTTATATTGCAGTAAGACACCTTCATGCGATAAAGGAAACAGGAAATAATCTGCTGGCGAGCCTTGACAGGTTTGACAGTGTGGGACGTATTGACAGCTATTTCCCTGAAAGCGATTTCTTTGTTGAATTCGAACGATTCGACAGGCATTTTGATAAGCTGAAACGAACCGGAACAAAAATTGATTATGTAAGTATCTGTTCCCCAAACTATCTTCATGATTCTCACATACGATTTGCACTTCGTCATCATGCCGATGCAATATGTGAAAAACCTATTGTATTGAATCCCTGGAATATTGATGCCTTACAGGAAATTGAAAGAGAAACCGGAAAGAACATTTATACTGTACTTCAACTCCGCCTTCATCCTAAAATAGTTGAGCTCAGAAACAGGATCTGGAATGGTCCGGCTGATAAAATTTATGATATAGATATGTCATACATTACAAGCCGGGGTAACTGGTACAATATTTCATGGAAAGGTGAAGTACAGAAATCCGGAGGAGTAGCTACAAACATTGGAATTCATTTTTTCGATATGTTATCATGGATCTTCGGAAGTTCCAGGAGAAATATTGTTCATATATCAGAAAAGAATAAGGCAGCCGGATACCTCGAACTTGAAAAAGCAAGAGTAAGGTGGTTCCTGAGCCTCGATTACAAGGATATTCCCGAGGATGCAAAGATCGCAGGCAAAAGAACATTCAGATCAATTACAGTTGATGGCGAAGAGATAGAATTCAGTGAAGGATTTACCGATCTGCATACTCAAACATACAAGGAAATACTTGAGGGAAGAGGTTTCAGCATTAATGAAGCAAGACAATCAGTAGAAACCGTGTACACAATCAGAAATGCAAGACCTGCAGGGTTGCAGGGAGATTATCACCCAATATTAAAGACCCTTTTATGATTCTGGAACAACTATTAAAAAAAGAGACCAGTCTTTCTGTTACAGGACTTGGCTATGTCGGGCTGCCCATTGCCCTTGAATTTGCGAGGAAGATTAAAGTAGTGGGATTCGATATAAAGCCTGAAAGAGTGGAACTCATGCGTAAAGGTATCGATCCAAGTAATGAGCTTTCACCCGAAGCATTCCGTGATACAGACATTCTTATTACCAGCGATCCTGAAGACCTGCGAAGCGCTTCATTTCACATAATTGCTGTACCTACACCAACTACAAGGACCAACCTTCCTGATCTTACGCCTGTAATCAGGGCATCAGAAACCGTGGGCAAAGTACTTAAGAAGGGTGATTATGTTGTTTATGAATCAACTGTTTATCCTGGTTGCACCGAAGAGGATTGCGTCCCTATACTTGAAAGGTATTCAGGTTTGAGGTATATTACAGACTTCAAAGTAGGCTTTTCCCCTGAACGAATAAACCCCGGTGACCAGAATCACACCCTGACAAGGATAGTCAAGGTTACAAGCGGCTGCGATAAGGAGTCTGCTGAGAATATTGCCAGGATATATGAACTCATCATCGGGGCCGGAGTACACAGGGCCAGCTCGATAAAGGTCGCCGAAGCTGCCAAGATAATTGAAAACACCCAGCGCGATATCAATATTGCTTTCATGAATGAACTCTCGATTATCTTTAACAGGATGGGAATTAATACCTTCGAAGTGCTTGAAGCAGCCGGAACCAAATGGAACTTTCTTAAATTCTATCCCGGACTGGTCGGGGGGCACTGCATAGGTGTCGATCCATATTACCTATCCTTTAAGGCAAAGGCCCTTGGTTATCATCCCCAGATGATTGACTCGGGCAGGTTCATTAACGATTCCATGGGAAGATATATTGGAAAACAGACCGTCAAAAAGATAGTACATGCAGGAAAGGGTCTGAAAGATTCAAGGGTTCTGATTATGGGAATCACCTTCAAGGAGAATGTGACCGATATACGCAACTCAAAGGTGGTTGATGTTGTAAAAGAACTCGACGATTTCGGTATCAGGGTGGACATTATCGATCCGGGAGCTTCAAAACATGAGGTAAAGGAGGAATATGGAATTGACCTTAAGAATAAACCTTCCGGAAAATATGATGCAGTAATTCTTGCAGTAGGCCATGATGAATACACTAATCTGGATGAATCCTATTTCACTCCGCTTCTCAATAAAGATGGCATTTTAGTGGATGTCAAGGGTATTCTCCGTGGAAAAATAAATAAACTCTCATACTGGAGCCTTTAAATGAAAAAGAAAATATTAGTTACCGGAGGTACAGGTTATATAGGTTCTCACACGGCTGTTGAACTTATCAATGAAGGATTTGAAGTTTTAATAATCGATAACCTGTATAATTCTGAAAAGGAAGTCCTTGATGGAATTGAGAAAATAACAGGCATTAAACCACCCCTTGATGTTATTGACATCTGTGATAATGTGAAGCTTGATGATTTCTTCAGCAGGAATAAAGATATTTCAGCAATAATACATTTTGCTGCTTACAAGGCAGTTGGTGAATCTGTAAGGAAACCACTCGAATACTACAGGAATAATCTTGTATCACTAATCAACCTTCTTGATGCGATGCAAAAGTATTCGATTCCGAATCTCGTCTTTTCATCCTCCTGTACAGTATATGGTCAGCCTGAGAAACTTCCTGTTACAGAAGCAGCTCCGCTGCAGCCGGCAACTTCACCATATGGAAATACAAAACAGGTCGGAGAAGAGATTATAAAGGATACAGTATATTCTGATAACAAGGTAAAAGCTATAGCCCTGAGATACTTCAATCCTATCGGAGCTCATCCTTCAGCACTAATTGGTGAGTTGCCGAGGGGTGTTCCGGAAAACCTTGTTCCGTATATTACACAGACTGCATACGGAATAAGAGACGAGCTGAAAGTATTTGGAAATGACTATGATACTCCTGATGGTTATTGTATTAGAGACTACCTGCATGTGGTTGATCTTGCAAAAGCACATGTTGTTGCAGTAAAAAGACTCTTAGAAGGTAAAAACAAAGTCGATTATGAGATATTTAACCTTGGAACCGGAAACGGGGTATCAGTCCTGCAGGCTATTCAGGCATTTGAACGTGCCACCGGAGTAAAGGTAAATTATAATGTTGTAAACAGAAGACCAGGTGATATTGAGAAGATATGGGCCGATCCCTCTTTTGCGAATAAAGAGCTGGGATGGAGGACTGTCAGTTCACTTGAGGAGGCATTGAAATCTGCCTGGGACTGGGAGAAAAGAATAAGGGAAAAAACCAGTAAATAATGAAGAGAAGCATCTTAGTAACCGGAGGAGCAGGATTTATAGGCTCACATGTAGTCAGAAGACTAGTTACCAGATATCCTGATTATCTGATTTTAAATGCAGATAAGCTTACCTATGCCGGAAACCTTGAAAATATTACAGATATTGAATCGAACCGGAACTATCATTTTGAAAAAATAGATATTGTCAGTAAAAATGAAGTACTTGAACTGTTCGGCAAATACAGTTTTGACGGGGTAATTCATCTTGCAGCCGAGTCACATGTTGACCGTTCAATAACAGCTCCTGATGATTTTGTTTTTACAAATATTGTTGGTACAGTTAACCTGCTGAATGCCGCCCGTAACAGCTGGAACGGGAATTATAAGGATAAGCTTTTTTATCATATCTCAACTGACGAGGTTTTTGGTTCACTTGGCAACGAAGGATTATTTACAGAAGAAACGGCTTATGATCCCAGAAGCCCTTATTCTGCATCCAAGGCCAGCTCCGATCATATGGTAAGAGCATATCACCATACTTTCGGGCTGCCTGTAGTAATATCCAATTGTTCAAATAATTATGGACCAAACCAGTTCCCTGAGAAACTTATCCCACTGGCAATCAACAACATTAAGAACAACAAACCGATACCGGTATACGGTAAAGGGGAGAATATCCGGGACTGGCTTTATGTAGAGGACCATGCTTCAGCTATAGATCTGATATTCCACAGGGGAAAGGTCGGAGATACCTACAACATAGGAGGAAACAATGAATGGAAAAACATCGACCTTATCAGGCTACTTTGCAGCATTATGGACAAAAAACTTAACAGGCCGGAAGGTACATCAGAAAAACTTATAACTTATGTAACGGACCGACCGGGTCACGATATGAGATATGCAATTGATTCATCCAAACTGCAGAAGGAACTCGGCTGGTCTCCAATTCCTGATTTTTCAGAAGGACTAGGGAAAACAGTTGACTGGTACCTTTCAAATACAAGGTGGCTGGAAAGGATCCTTTCAGGTGACTACGAGAAATACTACGATATGATGTATTCCGGCAGGTAAAATACCAGCGATCCTAATAACTTGTTACCGTCATCTCAAGTTTAACCGGCGATTTACTGTCATTAGCCTTCAGGATAGCATTCTTTATTTCAGTTGCGCTCTGGAACATCTCGAGCTCAGGTTTCAGTAATCCTTCCTTATCATTCAGATAAGCCTGGACAAAGTTGGAAATATTGAATTTGTACCTGCTGTTAGTGGTGTCAAGTTTTCCCCCGAAGTACTCGTGGTAATCATCGATATAATAATCCGGGATCAGAACCTTGGATCCAGTCTTGTCATAATATCTGAGGAAAAGATTATCAGGCAGTGTAATCGAAGTATAATAATCTCCGTCATAATGAACAGGTACGAAAAGAGAGGCTTTATTTATTGCCGATTTTCCCCTTGTGGAATCATTCTTTAATACCTCCAGACCTGGAATAATCAGCTTCGTGTAAACTCCGTTGAGACCCTGAATGTATGAAAGTGAGTCTGTCACAGGTTTATTGATTATATTACTGAAATCCTTGTCGGGGCTGGCAGTACTGAAATCATGCCTGACTCTCGCATAACGCGCATTTTCTTTTGCAGGGTCAAGAAGAAATCTGAAATTATAATATTCATTATTATCATCCTGTCCGCGCAAATAAACTTTGAAATAGTCGCTGTAATCTCCAAGCGAAGGAGCCTGGGTAACATCCAGTCCGATCATAAGGGGATCTGAATTAGATGTGGAAAGGACACGGATATAAACTCCCTTGAAGTAGTCTCTGAAATCCTCCGTGCTTGTACTGTAGAACAGCTTTTCCTGATCGCGTATAAGATACTCTCCGAAGGATGGTGGAAGGTTTATCTCAATCACGTTTATTGTATCTGTCCTCAACAGAGGCAGATCAACAGTAAAACCAAAATCAGTGGTGTCAATAGGGGTATTTGAATAATATGCTGAATCAGAATACAACATATTGCTAACCTCAGTAATTCTGAGTTGCTTAATATTAACTGTTGAACCTGCAACAGATAAAATTCTCAGAACCAGTTTAACGGAGTCAACCCTGTAATCTCCTTTGATCCATTCATTTTCAAGCCTGACCTGCGACACAAATTCACTGGTTATTGTCCCGAAATATGGATCATACCAGGTTCCTATATATGGGGCTGCCTGCTTCTCCGTTCTTATAGGGTAATCATAATTTGTATATGAAGTTATGCTGAATGTGTCAACTGATATGACTTTGGCAAAATCACTGCTTGGCAGAATATCCTTACCTATAAATGTAGGTTCTTCCTCACATGACACTAATAAAAGCAGCCCTGCAGTTAACAGAAGGATGCTGAATATTTTTGTAAAGGATTTATTTAAATTGAAAAGTAAGTAATTTTCAGATCTATGATAGTAGCTTGTCATAAAACTCGTTATAGGCATCTATATATTGTGAATCATCCTTGTATGAAAGAACCGGCTTATTTACAGTTGAAATATATTTTGTCAGTTCTTCATTTATCTCCTCGCTTCCGATAATGATCCCGTCAGAATATTTTATTGCCAGTTTTGAAACATTTACAAAATCAGGCTTTTTAATCATCTTAAGATTTTCACCGTCTATCCCGTCGAAACGCAGTTTATCAGCGAATGTTGATCTAAACGGATTTTTGAAATCATTATTATATACAGAATAGATTATTTTATAGTTATTAAAAAGAGGATCATCGTGATATACACTTCTCAGGTATACGGGTACCAGTGATGACATCCATCCATGACAATGAACAATATCAGGCGCCCACCTTAATTTTTTTACAGTCTCAATTACACCTCTTGCAAAAAACAGGGCCCGCTCATCATTATCTTCAAACTCCTTTCCTGAAGAATCGCTAACTATATGCTTTCTCTGAAAGTAATCATCATTATCAATGAAGTAAACCTGCATACGGGCTGACTGAATTGATGCTACTTTTATTATAAGGGGATGGTCGGTATCGTCGATAATAAGATTCATTCCTGAAAGTCGAATGACTTCATGGAGCTGATTCCGTCTCTCATTGATGCAACCATACCGCGGCATAAAGGTTCGGATCTCCTTCCCCCGCTCCTGTATTCCCTGCGGAAGATATCTTCCTATCTTTGACAGTTTTGTCTCACCAAGGTATGGAGTGATTTCCTGTGAAATGAATAATACCTTTTTGCTTTCCATTTACCTCCCTGGATAACCAGTCCGATTTAAGCTGCAAAGATAATAATAAAAAATGATATAATTAAAAAGGCCAGTATCAGCGATTCCAATAAGAATAAGTTTATTGCTGCAATATATATTCATATCAGGTTTTTCTTATAGGTTTGCAAAAAATTAATTGATGAAATCGATTAGCACTGTTAAAGAACTTCAGGCGAGTTTAATAAAATTGAATCTTGCACCTGTCGGTTTAGTTCCGACAATGGGAGCACTGCACGAAGGCCACCTATCACTGATTGAAAAGACCATACCTGATTGCCCGGTGGTAGTCGTCAGCATTTTTGTAAATCCTACCCAGTTCAATGATAAGAACGATCTAAAAAATTATCCACGGAACCTTGAGAAAGACCTGGGACTTCTAAATAATATTCTTCGTGAAAACGATTTAGTATTCACCCCAACCGTTGAAGAGATCTATCCGGAAGAGGATAAGAGAGTTTTCAATTTCGGTAACCTTGACAAGGTCATGGAAGCCGCACATCGTCCGGGTCATTTTAATGGCGTGGGACAGGTAGTCAGCAGATTATTTGACATTGTAAAACCCGACATTGCCATTTTCGGGCAAAAAGATTTTCAGCAGCTTGCTGTTATTAAAGAACTTGTAAGACAAACGAATAACAAGGTAAAAATTATTGGAAGTCCGATAATCCGTGAAAAAGACGGCCTTGCCATGAGCAGCCGGAACCAGCTTCTGGAACCTGAGATCAGAAAAATGGCACCTGTGATTTTCAGAACCATTTCATCTGCTGCAGAAATGATAAGCGATCACGATATTCCTGAAATTAAAAATTTTGTCACTAGCCAGATCAACTCAGTACCCGGGTTTTTTGTTGAATACTTTGAGATTGCTGATGATGAAGAACTGATTCCGGTTAAATCAAGGGATAAAATGGACCATAAAAAGAAATATTTTGGATGTATTGCCGTTAAAGCAGGAAACATAAGGTTAATTGATAATATTGAAATTAGGTTGGACTGAACAAAAAGGTTGATTACCTTTGTAGTCTAGTTTATCTGATTTCAGTTACGGCACCATGCTTATTGAAGTTTTAAAATCGAAAGTTCATAAAGTCTCCATTACAGGGGCTAATCTGAACTATATAGGAAGCATCACCATTGATGAAGACCTGATGGATGCAGCCAGGCTTATTGAAAATGAAAAAGTACACGTTCTCAATCTCAATAACGGAGAACGTCTTGTTACTTATGTTATTAAAGGAAAAAGGGGATCGGGCGAAATATGTCTGAACGGTGCTGCTGCAAGAAAAGTAATTATTGGTGATGTTATTATAATAATGTCATTCGCTATGATGGCTTCTGAGGAAGCCAGACAATTCAGGCCGACTATCATATTTCCTGATACAAACACCAACAAACTTATCTGAACTTGAAAAAGAGTATCCTTCAGACTTTAAAGTTCCTCGCTTTCCTGGTTGTCGGAGCTGCTCTGATGTGGCTTGCCTTCAGATCTGTTGACTTTGATAAACTATGGTCGGAACTGAAGGTTGCTGATTATTCATGGTTGCTGTTATCAGTTTTTTTCGGACTGGTGGCTTTCCTGAGCAGGGCCAGACGATGGATGCTGCTGATAAATCCCTTAGGATACCATCCCTCATTTATGAATTCATTCTATGCGCTCATGACGGGTTACCTGGCCAACATTGCCCTTCCAAGAATAGGTGAGATAACAAGATGTGTGGCACTTGGAAAAAAGGAGAAAATACCTGTTGATCAGCTGATCGGTACAGTTGTAATCGAAAGAACTATCGACTTCTTATCACTTCTATCAATAATGATAGCTTTAATTTTCACGAGCAGCGACCAGATTGGACTGTTTATAAAAGAAAGCATTATTAAACCAATTGAACAAAGTATAGTAGCACTCTTTGGTTCAACCTGGATCCTTTGGGCAGCTCTTTTAGTAATTGGTATCACCGGACTTGGATTTATGATAGGATACAGACATAGTCTCAGTAAGATACGATTCTTTGCCAAGATGTTTGACCTTGCAAGGGGAATAATAAACGGGCTGAAGACAATTACAAACCTGAAACGGAAGTGGGAATTTATCTTTCATACCCTGTTTATATGGTTAAACTATGCATTAATGACATGGGTTGTGGTTTTCTCTCTTGATGTAACTTCAAATATTACTTTTGGCAACAGTATATTCCTTCTTGTAATCGGAGGACTTGCAATGTCGGCTCCTGTTCAGAGCGGACTCGGTGCTTTCCATTATATCATATCGAGAGGTCTTCTCATCGTTGAGGGTATCCCGCTGGAAGACGGCCTTGTTTATGCATTACTTACCCATGAGTCACAACTTATTTTTGTTGTAATTATCGGAACCATATCATTCTTTATGATATTCCGAAGGAATTCAAAGGACAAAATTTCCTGAGAGTCGTTCCCTCCCTGAAGAGCCTCATTACCAATTGCTAAGGCCCCCTGCCCCCTAAAGGGGGGCAAATTGTACCAATCAGATATTATTTATTATATTTAACGTTATATTAGTTAGAATACTTTAAATTTATATTATTTGTTGATTATCAATGATATACAAATCCTTTTTTTAATTAATACTATATCTAAGACCCATAATAGCCCCCCTTCAGGGGGGTTGGGGGCAAATACTAACATGGCAAAGAACAAATCAGTATTCGTCTGTCAGAACTGTGGAGCTGAATCCCCTAAATGGATCGGAAGATGCCCCTCATGCAAAGAATGGAACAGCTACCATGAGGAGATAATTACTCCATCAAGTTCCCGCGAAACAGCATTTATTGTAAGCCAGGAAAGAAGGAAACCTGAACAGCTTGACAGTATCAAATCTGATGAATTCAGCAGGCAACGGTCCGGCATATCGGAACTCGACCGGATCCTGGGGGGAGGGATTGTAACAGGCTCACTGATACTTCTGGGAGGTGAACCCGGTGTCGGAAAGTCGACTCTTGCGCTTCAGCTGGCTCTGGCGTTAAAAAACAAACGGATACTGTATGTTTCAGGCGAGGAAAGTGAAGAACAGATAAGTCTGAGGGCAAAGAGAATGAAAGATTCAAACCCCGAATGTTACATCCTGAGTGAAACAGAACTCGAAAGGATCCTTGTCCATTCTGAGAACCTGAAACCAGGGCTTATAATAATTGATTCGATCCAGACCATAAGTACAACAGCCCTTGAGTCTTCTGCCGGAACCGTATCACAGGTGAGGGAGTGCGCAGCCCAACTTCTTAAATATTCAAA
Organism: uncultured Rikenellaceae bacterium; assembly: GCA_964387565.1. Taxonomy (GTDB): domain Bacteria; phylum Bacteroidota; class Bacteroidia; order Bacteroidales; family VadinHA17; genus LD21. The sequence goes on from CAYLYN010000016.1 coordinate 31,094, forward strand.
GATCACAGGTGTTCCGGTTATCCTCATCGGACATATCACAAAAGATGGTACACTTGCCGGACCAAAAGTCCTTGAACATATTGTTGATGTCGTACTCTATTTTGAAGGTGATAATAATTACGTCTACAGAATTCTTAGATCGGTCAAGAACAGATTCGGTTCCACTTCGGAAATAGGTATTTTTGAAATGGTGGAAAAAGGTCTCAGGGAGGTATCAAATCCTTCAGAATTATTTATAAACCAGCATGATGAAGCTTTGAGTGGAGTATCAATTGCTGCAACTGTTGACGGACTCAGGCCATTTCTTATTGAAACACAGGCACTTGTGAGCTCAGCTGTTTATGGTACACCCCAGCGCAGCTCAACCGGGTTCGACATACGTCGTCTTAACATGCTTCTTGCGGTACTTGAAAAAAGAGCAGGTTTCAAACTTGGTGTCAAAGATGTCTTCCTGAATATAGCCGGGGGTATTAAGGTGAATGATCCTGCAATAGACTTAGCAATTATCAGCTCCGTATTATCATCAAATCTGGATATACCCGTCGAACGGGATATATGTTTTGCAGGTGAAGCAGGTCTTTCAGGAGAGATAAGGCCAGTATCGCGTATTGAACAGCGAATAAGGGAAGCATCCAAGATGGGATTCACAAAGATATATATCTCTAAGTATCACAGGAATGTCTCATCAGCAGGACTTAATATTGAAGTAATATCAGTAGGGAAAATCGAACACCTGGTCAGATCGCTTTTCGCCTGAAGGGTGCAGGGCGCACGGCCCACGACTCAGGGAAGAAAAGTCTTGCTACTACATGTTTAATAAGACTAATTTAATGATTTCCCGGCGCCGTGCGTTGTGCGCCGTCAGCCGGCCGCCGTTTTAATACCTGTATCGTCTGGCGTTATCCCGCCGTGAATTCTGCTTTTTGACTTTTTCGCAGTCAAGCTCCCAGCGAAAATCAGCAGGTTTTTCAAACTCATCACTCTCCATTATGCCAAACTGCGGATCGGCATAAACCTTTTTCAGAAACAGGGCGAATACCGGAAGTGCCATATTTGCTCCCTGCCCCTCTCCGAGCGTCTCAAAATGAATTGACTGGTCTTCCCATCCGCTCCATACCCCTCCGACAAGATTAGGTGTTATTCCCATAAACCATCCGTTTGAGTGATTCTGGGTCGTACCTGTTTTTCCTCCTATCTGGTTCATCAGATTATACGGTTCTACCCTCATTCTTCTTCCTGAACCGGTAAGTACCACATTCTGCAACAGGTTAACCATAAGGTATGCATGTTCTTCACTTAAAACCTCTTCTATTTTTGGTGTGAATCTTGAGATTATATTCCCGTTCTTATCCTCAATTCTTGTGACATACATTGGCCGGGTATAAACACCTTTATTTGCAAATGTCCCATAAGCCCCGACCATTTCTTCAAGCTTGATATCGGAGGTACCGAGGAATATGGATGGTACCGGATCAATAAAACTCCGGATGCCCATTTTGTGCATAAGATCTGTTACAGCAGAAGGCTTGAACTGCTGCATCAGCCAGGCTGATATGTAATTCTCTGACTGTGCCAGTCCCCATTTCAGAGTAACCATGCGTCCGTGGTAGGCCTTAGGGCCTGAGCTTTTTGGAGTCCAGGGAATACTGTCACCAACATCAAATGAACGTGGTATATTCTCCACCTCATAGCATGGTGAATACCCATTCTGCATGGCAATAGTGTAAAGAAATGGCTTTATGGTACTTCCCACCTGTTTTTTTTGCTGTGTAACAGCATCATATTTGAAATACCGGAAATCAGGTCCGCCCACATAGGCTTTAACATACCCTGTATGAGGATCCTCTACAAGGAATGCAGATCTGACAAAATATTTGTAATACCTCACAGAATCGAGAGGTGTCATTACCGTATCTATCTCCCCTCTCCATGAAAAGACTCTCATTTTTACAGGAGTGTTAAACGCAAGCATTATTGAATCATCCGGGACGCCAGCTCTTCTCATTGAGTAATAACGGTCAGTCCTTTCAACGGAAGTTTGCATTATCTCATCAATCTCCTTTTTAGTCAGATCGTCTGAGTAGGGAGGATTTTTAAATCCCTTTGCCCTTTTATAAAAATCGGGCTGAACATCTTTTGAAAGATGCTCGGTCAATGCCTCCTCAGCATATTTCTGCATTCTGGAATTTACAGTGGTATAGATCTTCAGGCCGTCCTTGTATAAGTCATAAGGTGTGCCATCAGGCTTCTTGTTCTTATTACACCATCCATAGAGAGGATCATTTTCCCACTCCCAGAGTGCATCATCATATGAACTCTGCCTTACATATTTACTTCTGTCGGGCTCCGGCCGCCTCATTATGTTTCTGATATATTCTCTAAGATATGTTGCAAGCCCGGTATTATGATCTTCAACCCTGAAATTCAGATCGATCGGCATCTTTTTGACAGAATCGGCCAGCTCCGTTGAAATATAACCATACTTGGCCATCTGAGAAAGAACAACATTTCTACGGTCCATCATAAGATCATAATTCCTGACAGGATTATATCTGGCAGAATTCTTAAGCATACCGATAAGTACAGCTGATTGCTGAAGATTCAGTGAATCGGGAGTAACACCAAAATATACTCTTGCAGCCGATCTGATACCAATTGCATTGTACAGGAAGTCGAATTTATTAAGATACATTGCAATTATCTCTTCCTTTGTATAAAAACGCTCAAGCTTGACAGCTGTCTGCCATTCCTTGAATTTGGAAATCCCTAGTCTTACAACTTTCAGGATTTTTGACGTCCTGGCTGTATCTCTTGGATAAAGCTGTTTGGCGAGCTGCTGGGTTATAGTACTGCCTCCGCCTGTATTCTGCCCAAGTAAAACTGACTTTATTGCAGCTCTCCCCAGTCCTCGTATATCAATCCCGGAATGCCTGTAATATCTTATATCCTCAGTTGCCACGAGTGCACTTACCAGCCATGGTGAAAGATCTTTATAATCTGTCCATGTAAGATTTTCGATGCTTATTTTGCCCAGAAGGACATCATCTTCTGAGAATACTTCCGCTGCAAGCCAGTACTCAGGATTTTCCAGTTCTCTGAAAGAGGGCATCGGCCCTAGTTTCTCCCTGGAAATAAGAATAAAAAGAATTATTACCAGTGCAATCGGAAAACTGAATAATGTCCAGAACCAAATCAGATATTTTGTGTTATCTGTAATGCGTTTCATCGGTAACTGATGTTTGCGCCAAAAATAGTAAATAATAAAGAATCTTACAGGTTTATTTTGAAGATTGCCGCCTAATTGATTTACTTTGTCGTGTTTTTTATTGAATTAATTCCATCTGTTAATGATCGAAAATCTTGTAATAGTTGAGTCTCCTGCGAAAGCAAAAACCATTGAAAAATTTCTGGGAAAAGATTTCCGGGTAGTATCAAGTTTCGGCCACATAAGAGATCTCGCAAAAAAGAATCTGGGTATTGATATTGAAAATAATTTCATCCCTACATATGAGATTCCCAAGGATAAGACAAAAATTGTAAATGAGTTGCGGAAACTCGCTTCTGACTCCAAAAATATTTGGATTGCATCTGATGAAGACCGGGAGGGAGAAGCAATTGCCTGGCACCTTGCCAATGTTTTGAATCTTGATCTTGCTACCACAAAAAGAATAGTCTTCCATGAGATAACAAAGGAGGCAATAGCCAGGGCAATTCAGAATCCGCGACAGGTTGATATGAACCTTGTGAACTCACAGCAGGCAAGGCGTATACTCGACCGGCTGGTGGGCTTTGAAATATCTCCTGTTTTGTGGAAAAAAGTACAGCCAGCTTTGTCAGCAGGCAGGGTTCAGTCTGTAGCCGTAAGACTAATAGTTGAGAGAGAAAGGGAGATAATTGCATTTAAAACAGAATCATCATTCAGAATTACCGCAATATTTGAAATTAGTTCTCCTGATGCTGAAAATGCAATAATAAAAGCAGAGGCATCAAAACGCTTCAGTGATGAAAAAGAGGCTCTGAGTTTTGTGGAACTCTGCAGGTATTCTGAATATACAGTTGGCAATGTTACGGTGAAACCAGGAACCAGGTCACCGGCACCACCCTTCACAACATCAACACTCCAGCAGGAAGCATACCGAAAACTGGGTTTTTCAGTGGCACAAACAATGGCAGTGGCACAGAAACTTTATGAAGCAGGCAGAATAACCTACATGAGGACCGATTCAACCAACCTTTCAGGACTTGCTCTTGCCAAATCGAGGGAGATGATTGTAACTGAATTCGGAGAAAAATATTCAAAGACGCGGCAGTTTAAAACCAAATCGAAAGGAGCCCAGGAGGCACATGAAGCTATCAGACCTGCATATCTTGACCATCCAACCACCTCAGGATCAGTCAATGAGAAAAAGCTTTATGAGCTCATCTGGAAAAGGGCGATAGCCTCACAGATGGCCGATGCGGAAATTGAAAAAACAACAATTTCCATCGATATGAATAACTCACCTGTTACATTTCAGGCAAACGGAGAGGTGATTAAATTTGACGGATTCCTCAGATTATATACTGAATCAACCGATATCGAGACCAGTGATGAAGAGAGGTATGTAATTCCCCCGGTAAAAAAGGGAATGGCACTCCTTTATAATAATATAACAGCAACCCAGAAATTCACATCACCACCGCCCAGGTATACTGAGGCAAGCCTTGTAAAAAAGCTTGAAGAGCTTGGTATAGGCAGGCCTTCTACTTATGCTCCCACGATATCCACGATACAGAACAGGGGATATGTTTCGCGAGAAGACAGACCTGGAGAAAAACGCAATATTAAGACAATAACTCTCATTAAGGACAAGATATCCACCTCAACAAAATCAGAAATTTCAGGAAAAGAAAAATCAAAGCTTTTCCCTCAGGACATAGGGATGATAGTAAATGATTTTCTCATTGAAAATTTTTCAGAAATTGTCGACTATCATTTTACAGCTGAAGTAGAAGAACAGTTTGATGAGATTGCTGAAGGTAAGCTTAAGTGGACAGGAATGATTGATAGTTTTTACAAACCTTTCCATAAAACTGTTACAAGTACACTTGAAAAGAAGGAGAGGAAAACAGGAGTAAGAATTCTTGGCAATCACCCTGAAACAGGCGAGCCTGTTACAGTAAGAATGGGAAGGTTCGGACCGGTCGCACAGATAGGAGAATCAGGAAATGGAGAAAAGCCCAGGTTTGCAAGCCTCTCTAAAAACCAGTTACTTGAAACAATTACTCTGGAAGAGGCTCTGAATCTTTTCCGTCTTCCACGATCATTGGGTGAATATGAGGGAGATGAAATAGTAGCTGCAGTTGGAAGATTTGGTCCCTTTATCCGCTATAAAGGAAAATTCTTTTCACTTAAAAAAGGCATCGATGATCCTCATACAATAACTATTGAAAGAGCACTTGAGCTTATCAGTGAGAAGAATGAAAGTGACAAGAAAAAGGTATTGAAAGACTTTGGTGATATACTCCTCCTGAATGGAAGATACGGACCATACCTCGCTAAGGATAAACAAAACTACAGACTTCCCAAAGGGACTGATGCTGAAAAACTTACAAAAGAAGATTGCATCATGATAATAGAAAACAGTGATAAATCTAAAAAAAGTTCCTGATTTTAACTATGGTAGACCTGAATGACTATTTCAATCCTGTAAGTATTGAGAGTCCCGAATATGAGATTCTGGCAGGCCAGGCTGCTTTTCCGCATACAATCACAATACACACGGAAAATTCTCCTGTAAGCGAAATCGGGAAATATAAGATTGCTCTCCTTGGTGTTCCGGAAGGCAGAAATTCTCCAAATACCGGATGCATGAAAGGGCCAGATGCCATAAGATCGCAGTTATATAAACTTGCCCGAATTCCGGGAAAGACAAAGATCATTGATCTGGGCAACATGAAGCAGGGCATTTCATTCAATGACACTGTTGCAGGCCTTACCGATGTTGTTTCATTTCTTCTTAACGAGAATGTCTTCCCTGTAATAACAGGAGGAAGCAGTGCTTTAGTCCCTGCACTTGACAAAGCATTGTCAGATCAGAAAAAGAAATACACTATTGCAGCTGTTGATTCAAGGATTGATTACAGTCACGAGAAAAAAGCTCCTGACTCTTTTAATTTTCTAAATAGTATCATTGGAAATCACAGGAGTACATTCAGCCATTATATTAATATTGGTTATCAAACCTATCTGAATGATCAGCAGGTGATTAACCGTTTTCTTAAAAGGCGCTCCGAACTTCTTAGAATAGGTGATGTCAGACAGGCTATATATCTTACAGAACCTTTGTTAAGAGACTCGGATGTGGCAATCTTTGACATTTCTGCTGTCAGGCAGTCAGATGCCCCGGGAACAATATCTCCTTCACCAAATGGATTTTACGGTGAGGAAATATGCCTGCTGGCCAGATATTCAGGCATTTCTGACAGTCTAAAAATATTTAGCCTTTTTGAATTAAATCCTGACCTTGATATACGAAATCAGACTGCAGGTCTTGCAGCACAGATAATCTGGTTTTTCCTTGAAGGTTTTTCGCAGAAACAATATGAAACCCATTCTCTCGGACTAAGCAATGCAGGCAGGTTCACCAAATATCATGTAAGGGTAACAGACCTTGAGGAAGACCTTATATTTGTTAAAAGCAATCTTACTGACAGGTGGTGGATGGAGATCAGCCTCGATCAGGAGCAAAACTCATATATGGCCTGCTCACATGACGATTATATTAAGGCAAACAGGAATGAAGTTCCCGACAGATGGGTTACCTTCGTTGAAAGGCTCAAATCCTGATTTGCTACCAACACAATATTTTAATATTTTTTCTGTTCATATTTAAGATCAGAATCCCTCGTCAAACCGGATGATCTGTTGATCAAATAAATTTATTGAAATTTGTTTACGAACTGGATTTTTATTTATTTTACTGGTTCAACCTAAGTGAAGTGCGCCCTCAAATAATGCAATGAAAAGAATACTCGGCATATCTCTTTTGTTCATTATTCCGTTAATGACCGGATTCTCTCAGCAGGATCCTCTATCAAGTCATTATATGTTCAATACTCTTACCTATAATCCGGGAGTAACAGGGATATCAGGAATGATCTGCGCTACTGCACTTAACAGGCAGCAATGGGTTGGTTTCGAGGGAGCACCCACCACTACCATATTTAATATTAGCTCTCCACTGCCCTTTTTCAATGGGAATAACGGTGCCGGACTGATCATAGAGAGTGACAATATCGGCTTTGACAAAGATATTAATCTGTCAGCAGCATATTCCTACCATCTTGATATAGGTACAGGTAAGCTCGGGATTGGCGTCAGTCTCGGAATGCTGAACAAAAAGCTGGAGCCTGCATGGGAAATACCTTCAGGAGATATACATACTCCTGCTTCAGGTGACCCTCTCATTCCTGAGAATAAGGAGAGCTATGTAGCTTTTGATGCCGGGCTTGGTTTGTATTACAATGCGGATAATTATTATGCAGCACTATCTGTAACTCATATCAACCAGCCTAAAATTAAATTCACTAAGGGCATGCCCTATGTCAGCAGGCATTATTATCTGACTACAGGTTATACCATGCAACTCAGAAATCCTTCGCTTGAACTGATCCCTTCAGTACTTGCATTCAGTGATGGAAAGATATTGCAATTCACCGTGAGCTCCCTTTTGCGGTACAATAAAAAACTATGGGGAGGCGTTTCATACAGGGCCGGTGATGCTGTTATAGGGATGATCGGATTGGAGCTTTATAATGGATTGAGGCTTGGATATGCCTATGATTTCACACTTTCCGACATGAGTAAAAACAACAGTGGTTCTCATGAATTCATGGTTAACTACTGTTTTGACCTGAATTTTGGTAAAAGTCCGATGAAATATAAAAGTATCAGATTTTTATGATTATTAAAAAAAAATAACTTACTTGCATTATAAAATATCTTCGTCTATGAAAAAGGTGACTTTATCTGCTCTGATCATTATAATTATATTGTCGGGATGCGGGTCGTCAAATACTGGTGAACTGACTGGCGTACAGGGGCGTAAAAAATTCTTTGAGCCTGAACCTCTTGAAATGGCGTTCATTCCTGCTGGTAGTTTTATTATGGGTCCCAGTGATCAGGATGCTGTTTTTGCAATGAACAGCATATCAAAGACAGTTACTGTTGATGCTTTCTGGATGGATCAGACAGAGATCACAAATAATAAATATCGCCAGTTTGTATACTGGGTGCGTGATTCAATCCTGCGAACCAAACTTGGAAATGCCGGTATTGCTGACAGGGAATATTTTATGGTTGATGATGATGGAAATGTTATTGAACCAAACATAATAAACTGGGAAGAGAAAATAGATCCTGAGGAAGAGACTACAAAAGAAACTCTTGAGGAAATGTACTATCCACCCCAGGAAAGATTTAATGGTAAAAAAGAGGTTGATGTAAGATTGCTGAATTATTCATATTACTGGGTCGATTATCAGCAGGCTGCTAAATCAAGATATGTTTATGACAATTTTGAAAAGACCTCAGGTAAGTATGAAGGACAGGTTACTAACCTTGACGGAACAACCAGCGACATCAAAGATCGTTCCTCTTTTATCAAACATAATATTATAAATGTCTATCCTGACACACTGTGCTGGATAAGAGACTTCACCTATTCATTCAATGATCCACAGGCATCTCTGTATTTCTGGCATCCATCCTATGATGACTATCCTGTTGTCGGAGTAACCTGGGTACAGGCTACAGCTTTCAGCATCTGGAGAACAGATTACATGAACAATGCCCTGAGGAAAAGCGGAGTACCCGATGTACATAATTATCGCCTTCCGCTTGAGACTGAATGGGAATATGCTGCAAGAGGAGGACTTGATCTCTCAATGTATCCATGGGGAGGCCCGTATACACGTAATTATAAGGGATGCTTCCTGGCAAATTTTAAACCTCTGAGAGGTAACTATGTGGACGATGGCAGTGTGTATGCAGCTAAAGTAGGTTCTTATGAACCCAACGAATACGGGCTTTATGATATGGCAGGTAATATTGCAGAGTGGACCTGCTGTGCTTATCATCCATCTGCATATATCTTCCAGCACGATCTTCAGCCTAACTATGAATATAATGCAAAACCTCAGGATCCCCCGATAATGAAAAGAAAAGTAATTAGGGGAGGTTCATGGAAAGATATAGCTTATTTTCTTCAAACAAGTACAAGAGATTATGAATATCAGGATTCCACAAAACCCTACATAGGATTCCGTAATGTAAGAACCTATATCGGAGCCGAATTATAACCTTTATTTTGAAATAACCCTAAAATTATCAGGTATATGAGTCTAGCAGAATTAGTACAAAGCAGCGGATGGAAGAATTTCATCGCTAAACTTTACGGTATCGGCGCATCTGTCGTTATCCTGGGTGCATTGTTCAAAATTCAGCACTGGCCACTTGCAACTTTCATG
>CAYLYN010000017.1:0-13511 GCA_964387565.1 uncultured Rikenellaceae bacterium
AAAGTACAATTTTAATTCAGTACTTTTAGTCTAGTTTTATATGGGGCCAAACCATGAAGGAGGGGAAACTTATAACCAATCTGTAATTCAATAAAAAATCATAGTATCGTTCTACTGCAACGCCCAATCAACCAGATCCATAATACTATCATCACCCTGAACAATACTTAAATTTTCAAAAACTTTCTTTTCATTATAAACAGACAGTGGATACTCAGTGTCTTTTACAATAAGCTGTATATCTGCCGGTTCCATCATCTGATTTTTCATTCCTGAAATTACAATTTTCCTGGGAGCAATTGTAGCAAGAAGGTCCGGAAGATCAAAAGCTGTGAGAGCTCCTCCGACACCCCATGTGAAATCCACTTCATATGGATGCCAGTAACCTCCTCCTTCCCTGGTAGTAAAACCTATCCTGTAATCGCGGCTCAAGGCAACCGACCTGTAGGACGCGGGCGATCCGATAAGTACAAGGCTGCTGATAATATTCTCAAATGATGCAGCATAAATAAGCGGAATGCATAAATCATCCTTACCAACTGCTCCTATTCTTGAAGGATCGACCCGGGGATGTTTTCTTAATACATCAGCCACTCTGTTTATATTGGAAGCCCTGATACCAGGAATACTATTACCTGAAAGAATAGCAGTATAGCTGTCAGTATGCTCCCTTCCGGCCGTGTTTTTTACCTCACCTGTTCCGAGGGGATCCATGGCAGCAACTATATAACCTTTCATTACAATTTTCTCTATTTCTCCACCCGGTGAAGAATCAGCCGATTTTCCTTCCGGGTTGAGCCAAATTACAGCGGGATACCTCTTTGAATTATCATCAGGTATGAACAATAACAATGGGATTGCATATTCATTACCCACTTCGATTGCATATTTTCCCATGGTATATCCCTCGCGCTGATACCTGCCATTTATAAAGAGCTGATTATCATCACCCGAAGGAGACTTATAACCGGATAATTGCAAAGCTTTAGCCTTTACTGATTCCAAATGATCTTTATTATTTTTTCGTGAAGATTCAAGTGTGGCTATTTGTTTTTCTGCTATTTTCCTGTTCACATCAAAGATCATCTCGCCTCCCAGGTAAGAGGCAATATACCCGGTAGGGGTGACATTAAGCTGTTCCCGGGGAAGAACTTCTGCTTCAATTTCAGAAGGATCGCCCTTGACATTAAGATGATTCATAAAAAATGAGTAGATAGCAAGTCTTATTTTTGGTGTAAGCCAGTGTTTTGAATCTTCTTCGAGGAAGACCAGGTTATCGCTGCTATCCATAGCCCCGAAAGCTTTTTTTGCCTCAGAATATGATTCCCTCGCACCCTGCAGGCAAAGATATTCATCACGTGAAACAAAGACCAGCATTGTCGGTTTCGGAGCCCTGAGTTCTATGAGATCATCAACTGTTATCCCCAGAAGGGCACTGTGGTATAGGATTGCCTCAGCATCTGATGCAGCTTTTGTCTCCAGCAATCTTTTATTTGCATTTGCCCAGCTGCAAGGGATTGCAACTTTAACCCGATCGTCGAGGGCTGCAACATAATTGGTAACAGTCCCTCCACCTGACCAGCCTGTCATACCTATCCTTTCGGGATCCACATCTTTTCTTGAAACCAGGTAATCGATAGCCCTTATACCATCCCAGATGAAATATTTTGCACACGAATAACCAGAAAGGAAAGCATAGTTGCCAAAATAGTTATGCTCAACAACCGAATAGCCCACAGATGAGAAATTCACTTTCGGATCATAATTCTGGACATGTTCACCCTGCCCGGGAGGATCAATTGCAAATACCATCATACCCTTCATTACCAGGTTATAATTTATAACCTGATAGAGCTCATTTCTGTACGACTCCTGGTTATGGCCTATCACATTAAGGATTGCCGGAACTTTTCCTTTTACCTTTTCAGGAACATAAAGACATCCTGTGACATAATATCCGGGGAATGATTCAAAAATAATCTTTTCTATCCTGTAACCCTCCTTTTTAATGACCCCGGTCACTTTTGGATTTAAAGGTGTCTTTTCCGGGAATGGTCCGATTATGGTCTCAAGCTTCTCCTTAACAATATCCTGCCTTTCTATCCATTCCGTTTCAGTAGTTAAAGAGGCAATTTCATGGTTGCGTTTATCATAAAGCTTTACAGCCTCCCTGGTCAGCATATCCAGTAAAATGTCACCCGGATTGTTCCATTTTACCCACTGCTGGAAAACATCCAGGTTTTCTGCGTCTGGTTTTTGGGCGACAATAGAATTCATCACTGAGTCTTTTTTCTGCCCGCAGACAATTGCATCAAAAGCCAGAATTAATAAAATCAGAACGATAATTTGCTTCTTTATCATAATTCCAATATTAAATTTATTAGTCGGCACCTAATAATTTCTTGCCCCTCAGGCGCTAAGGAGCAAAGCAGGTTTCGTCAGATTCCCAATATTCTCCTGGCATTACCTGACCTCAGCATCTCCTTGGTAGTTTCATCAGCTTCAGAGTCATTCATATATTCAATCCGCAGTTGACCAGACAGATAATCGAGTATAGGAGCATGTGTTCCGAAAGCAAACTTCTCTTTTCCGAATTTCTTAATAAGATCTGGCAAGTCAGACATCGATCGTCCGGAGGTATCAAACAGAACATCTGCCTTTTTCACTAATTCAAGCTCATCATCATCGATTCTAAGGCCATTTGCAATATTTACAATTATGAATTTTGCATCAGGTACCTCTTTTATGATGGGAATGATATTTTTCAACTGCCACTCCTTAAATATGATATCACTTTTTTCACCAGGCACAAATACAGGTATATCCATCCACGACCGCTGCCGGCTGTCGACCATCCTGATATCTATAGCTACCGGTAATCCCTTATCTCGGGCTGTTTTAACCAGTTCAACAAACGAAGGATTCGTAATCTCATAATCGTGATACTGAGGATATACTCTTATTCCCTTCATACCCATTACGGTAACAGACTCCTCCAGATCGTCCTTCCAGCCGGCATATGCGGGATTTATTACTGCAAAAGGGATGAACCTGCTTTTGAAACTGCTATCCGATTTAATTTCCTCGAACAACTCCTCATTTGCGGGCTGTGTATTCTTGTAAAATACACCATTGAGGTTGCTTATAACAGATAAACCGACCGAGTATTTATTCATCCTGTCAAGGAGCTTCTTACATGTGTTGTACTGAAGCTGTTTAAAAGGCCAGTGGCCAACATAGGCATTGATATCAAGCAACATTGTAACCCCCTTTCTTCAATACATTAACATAGTTGTCGAAAAATATCTTCCTTTTCTGTTCCTCTGTCGCTTTTGAAGCAAGAACCCTTCCCACACCATGAATATATGCTCCGTCTGTTCCAAAGAAAATCCTGTCTTCGCCAAGATGCTTTATTGCAAAATCGACCAGGTTTTCTTCATTATTACTCCCACCGGTATCAACATAGATATTAGGACACTGTTTTAACATCTTGCACTGATACTCCCAGTCGCCCCCTCCACCGATATGAGCAAAATGAAATACTGTCTGAGGGTATTTTCGTGCTGTTTCAACCATATCTTCAGCCAGGGTTGTATTGGGAAATCTGCCAGTATCATATTTCATCCTGTACCCACCCATTCCAAGCTGAGTGAAAGTATGCATATATACTATTATCTTAAGTTCGGTAAGCTTTTCTATTACCGGATAATAAACAGGATCGTTTATTTTCACCTGGGTATATCCTTTATAGCCAATCAGTCCATTGTCCACACAACGTTTTATCTCTTCCATCGATTCCTTAGGGTACAAAGGATTTAAAGTAAAGAAACCGATGAATTTTTCGGGGTATTTTTTAACAGCATCAATTACAATGTCATTATTCTTCCTTACCTCTTCAGGTCCTTCCGGTTCCTTTCCCGAGAAATTTGTAACAGGACTTGATATCTGCATTTTCTCAATCCCCAGTCTGTCGGCAATTTCAACCTGCTTTTCAAGATTATCCGAGGGATGCTGATGAGCATCAAACTTTCGGTATTTCATGACATCCTTCATAATATCATATGATACTATACTGTCATCTTTATGCCGGGCACATCCTGTCAGTCTGCTTCCTAGTACTAGTCCTGCAGCAGTAACAGATGTGCCTGCAATGAACTTTCTTCGATTGATATTCATTGAGTTACCTGTAAGTATTAAGTTTTGAACTATTTCCCAATAAGCTTATTTGTTGCCAGTACCAGGAACATAAAGTTGGTAGCTCCCCCACCCATCACATATTCAGTCTGCTGCCATAGAAAGCTCCAGTTGTCTTTCAATTCTGTAAAATCAGGTCGTATAATTGCTGTTCCCGATACAACTCCTCCCGGTATGTAGGATAAGTCGGCCCTGTTAACACCATATGCTGCTGTAGGTGATTTCACGCCTACTCCTGAAGCAAAGGATGCAGTGTTCTCACCCGGGTGACATCCCAAAATAAACTGTACTGAACTAAATATTCTGTCAGGTTTGAATACTCCGGGAAATCCTGTCAGAAGAAAATAGTACTGAACACCTGATGACTGGATAGTCCAGCCATCGCCCCATACATCTGGCTTATAGGGTACTCCAAAGGGAGTGGAGGCGGCTTCCGTATCCATTTTTACAGCAAGATCCTTTACTGCCTTATCCATGTCTTTACGGAAAACAGGATCTGTGATTTTGTCATATACCATTCCTACAGCCCATGCTGTTCTCGACATATTTGCGAGAATATATTCCTTCTGTGATACAATATCTGCAATATATTTGCTTTCTCCGGTTGTAATAAAAAGTTCGGCTGCAGCTGCTATTCTTTCACTGACCATCCTTTTTTTAGCAGCTGTCGAATATATATCCCGGGCAGCAGCAAGGCATTCTGCTGACATATCAGGTTTCCATTTTTTAAGTACACGTGAGGCTGAAGCAAGAGTAGCAGCACCAGTCATTTCATGACCAGGATGATCTTCGGTAAATACCCAGTTGTCGTCCATAACCGAGGAGTGATATGCTGTTTTTGCTCCTTCCGGAAGATCACGGCTGTATATCAGATTATCCGTTTGTGAGCTTGCATCACCCTGCAGTCCGTACTGCTTTCTTGTCGGACTTATCATTCCGTCGTATAATCTTCCCAGACCTTTATATCCTCCCAGAATTGTCAGAACCCCATGTTCGACCTGCTGGAGTACATCGGAGATTCCATCTGACTTATGAATTGTCACGATTCGTTTATCCTGATCAACTGTTGTTGCATCCAGATCGATACCAAAGAGTTCAGCCATCATGGCCAGTCTCCATGTGGTTACTGACTGCGATTCAATACGAAGGTCGTAATCGCCTGCATCATGCCAGCCTCCACGATCGAGAAATGGGACATGATCGGGATATTTGAAAGAAGTAAATGTTTCAGGCCCCTGCGAATATCCGTCAAAATGAGTCAGATTGGTCGGGGCCATAATGGCATCATCGAGATGGCAGTAGTCATGCCATACCCTTGATCCCTGCTCTATACGCATATGACACATCTGTACCGGAAGATAGTACTCGAGTGTAGGCTGCCATACATACCTGTCATAAACTTCGCTGCCAATCTTGAAAATATTTGATGTGACATCCCCGTACTTGATTATATAAATCCCGGGGTCCCTGAGGCTTGTAAAATCGCATATTGCGTAATTATATTTCAGAAACTTACCCCAGAAAACAGGGGCACCTGTAAATACATTTGTCCGGGTTCCATCAGAATTTATTTTAAATATGTCGGCATTTCCCGATACTGATAACTTCTTATCAAACTCAATTACAGCTTTCTTTGGTTCTCCGGGAAGATAACCAACCTGGCTGATATGAATTACAGGTTTATATACAAAGTCTTTAACCGTACTTGCCTCTATTTCCCATTCAATTACATTTTTTGTCTGACCCGAGGGTATCTCTGATCTGACCACAAACCATCCGGATTTACTTGTAATACGACCATCTCCCAGCTGCAGATCTCCCTTTAATGACTTAATTGTCATACGTTGTGAATCTTCTTCAGGAGCAACGGTTAGTACCTTGCCAACAGCATAAGGTAAAAGATCGAGGCCGGTAAGAGGACCATATGAATCTGTCGGAAAGAAACCCGTCTGGTTGTCCATATTCCAGCTTTTTCCAAAAAGAATGGCCGGAAAGAGTTCGAGGTTAAACCACGCCTTACCTGCCAGTTCTGCGGGTAATGGACTGCCAAGATCAGCTGTGACAATTATTTTGTTTCCGGCTGCTTTAACTCTTACAACATATTTAAATGAAATATCAGGGTAATTTATCTCCGCCTCAATTGTACCCGATCCTTTGTCTACTTTCTTCTGGGCCCTGGCAGGCGGAGTTAATCCTACACGAATATCTCCGTTTGCTGCGACCCTGACACCATTCTGCAGTATTGTTACACCACTCTGGTGCCCTCCCGGATAATAGTCATCAAACACCATAACATCAAAGCCGGGCATTTCAAAATAACCAAGATCATTTATCGTAAGCTTATCCTGTCCTTTAAGACTAACTGTTGAAAGGAAAGAGATGAAAATGATTGAAGCACATAAAATGAGGGATTTTGGTTTCATAGTCATAAAATTTGGTTAAGGAAAGAGTTCAGTTATTAAATTTAAGATAAATAGTGTTTAATAACCAGAGAATTGATGAATTTAATATTTTTTAACTCTAAACTTCTGGTTTTTTGCAATCAGGTTGATTCTCTCAAGAAAAAAATGTGTAATTTTCATTGGAGATGATTCGCCTTACCTATAAATCCTTAATCCTATGAAGAAGTATATCATCATTTTATTTATTTCAACCCTGGTCTCATGCCAGTCAGGGAAGGAGTCCGGATTAAATAACTTACTAGAGTTCACGCAATTCCCTCTTGAAGTCCCGGAACAGAACTCTCTTATGACCGAATGGGCAACTAAACCTGTCAGTGATTCTAAAATAATTGATGACATGGAAAGCGGTACCGGCTGGATAGTGACCGGCATCGGGGAGATGAGTTTTACAGAGGAGAGGTCTAAAGATGGAAAAAAATCTCTCCGGTTCCGTACATCTCTCAGAGATGAAGAACATTACAGGAAGAACCGGACAGAATGGGGATCATTCGGAGGAACTCAGGGGGGAAATGCCTCTGTTCAGCTGTTGTTCAAAGAACCTCAGGACTGGTCGGACTACAACAGGATCTCCTTCTGGGTATATGTTCATCCAACCTCGATGCCCACGTATTGCATTCATCTGCAAATTGAAAATGAAGGAACAGTTTACAATGCAACAACTCCAAGACGTGACCATTTCATACAGGATCTGAAACCAGGAGAATGGAATAATGTGCTTTTTGAAATACCTCACCTGAGGAGAGACAGGATTACAGCATTTAAAATTAATCAGATGCTTCGTGGACATAATCCTGAAGAAGAGGGAATTGTAACATACGACTTTGATAAGCTTGAACTTCAGAAAGTTGAAACAGATCAATATGAAGGCTGGGATGTAGTGCCCGGAAAAATCTCATTCAGTCATATCGGATACAGACCCGGAGATAAAAAGATTGCCATGGCAGGGCAAGGTGCAGCCAATACTTTTAAAATAACTGACAGGAGCGGGATAACGGTATTTTCAGGAAAAGTAAGGAGTGTTAATACAATGAACGGCGAATTCAAAATGATCGACTTTACTGATCTTGATAAAGAGGGGGCATATGTAATCCATACTGGCGATATTAAATCCGGGACCTTCCTGATAGATCAAAATATCTGGCTTCAGCCGGTTTTCAAAGCAATCAATTTCTTTTTCTGTGAGAGGTGTGGCTATAATGTTCCAGGTGTTCACCTGGAGTGCCATAAGGACTGGCAGGGATTCAGGGGCGATGAAAAGAAGATTATAAATGGAGGATGGCATGATGCCGGCGACCTTTCACAGGGATCATGGAGAACAGCAATGTCAGCTCTTGCAATGATGAACAATCTGGAAGGTATTCAGGAGAGGCCTGAACTCTCTGAGCTTGCCACCCGCATCCGTGATGAAGTGGCATGGGGTCTTGAATGGCTTCTGAAGACAAGGTTCGGCGACGGGTATCATATGAGTTTCAGCGTGATGAGGATATATACAGATAATGAGACCGGTACAATAGATGATGTTGTTTCACCTGCCAGAAATGTACCATGGGAGAATTTTCTGGCGGCTGCTGTTCAGTGCAAAGCCGCAATGATGCTTAAGAAATCACATCCTGATCTGGCAGCCCTGTCACGCACTGCAGCAATTGAGGACTGGCAGGCTGCTTTTAATTCAAGGGAAAAATGGGATCAGGCCGACTACAGGGAGGCTTCATGGGGAGCATCATCATCAATTTTTCTTGCAAAAATGACAGGTGAAGAGAAGTACCGTGAACAGGCCCTGATGTTTGGAAGGCTGCTGATCAGCTGCCAGGAACAAACTTTTCTCGACGGGATACCAATTACCGGATATTTCTATGAGAATACCGGAAGGGACAGGGTAATTCACAATCTGCATGCAGCTTTCGAGGAGGCTCCTCTGATAGCTCTTTCAATGCTCTGCGATGAATTTCCGGACCATGCTGAATGGATTGAATGGTACAGCGCTGCAGTACTTCACAGTGAATATTTTATGAAACGTGGCAGCAGGATTGCAGCACCGTATTATCACCTTCCCAATTCAGTCTGGAAACTATCGGATATTTATGCTGTTCAGGATTCGGCGATGCGGGCTGACATGCTTCGACAATACAAAGATGGCACCTCCCTTGATGAAAACTATACACTCCGCACCTTTCCTATTTACCGCGACGGATTGTTCCATGGCAATACAAATATTCAAATGTCATCTTCCTGGGCCCTTGCTGAAGCATCCAGGCTGAGAAAGGACAAAGATGGTATGGAACTGGTAGGAAAACAGCTTGAATGGATCTTCGGAGCAAATCCTTTCGGACAAAGTCTTATGTATGGTGCCGGATATGGATTTGCCCCTCATTTTGCCTATTGTCTCAAAAATCTTGTCGGGGCTTTGCCGGTCGGGATGGATTGTATGAGTGGTGATATGCCTCACTGGAGTGCAACAAATACAGCTACCAGCAAGGAGATATGGGTGGAACCTGTTAACCGTTTCCTTGGCGCAGCTGCTATTTATGCCAGTGACAACCAAAATAACACATCAGTTGAAGACCCTGCAAAAAATGCAGCTTTCACCACTGAAACATCTTTATCGCCTGACGGGACAGTAAATCTTAAGGTCATTATTACCGGTGAAGGTAAGCACCTTATAACATTGAGATTATTCAATGCATCTGTAAATAATGAAAGTCAACAGTTTGAACTATCAGGCAACAGCACTGCAGAGACTACTTTCAGACTCAGGGTTTCTGACAGGAATAAACCTTATATCTCAGTTGTACTCCTTGACAACAACCCTGATTCAAGGCAGGAGATGACCGGATCATTTATTGAACCTGCTAAGTGGAATTAGTTATTTATATGAAATAATCAAAAAGAAATAATAAACCTTTAAACTAACCTTCCCTATGAAAAGAACTTTAATCCTATGCTTTTTGCTTGTGACAATGATCTTATTATCATGTCACAGACGCCAGCCTGATGAAAAAGGAATTCAGGTTATGGCCTATTATTATACAAGATGGCAGAATTTCAATCCTGAAACACTCCCTCTTGACAAACTGACACATATAATTTTTTCATTCACAGAGGTGATTGACGGAGAGATGAAATTCCCTGAAGATACGCTGGGTCTTATGCTGAAAAGGCTTGTAAAAGAGAGAAAAAAACATCCTGGTCTCAAGGTAATGGTTGCCTGCGGAGGATGGGCCGGATCAAAGGGTTTTTCAGATATGGCAATGACTGAGGCAGGTAGAAAAAAATTCGTTGAAAGCGCCCTCAAATTCATTAAGGAATACGATATCGACGGTCTTGACATAGACTGGGAATATCCCGGATTGCCCGGAGATAACAATCCGTACAGTCCGGCAGATAAGGAGAACTTCACAAAACTAATGTGCGAGCTTAAGCAGGGAATGAATACGATCTGCGATTACCTTGTTCTCACATGGGCCTCAGCAGGATGGGAAATGGCATTCGATTTCATTGAGCTGGACAAAGTGATGCGATGTGTAAATTATGTTAATGTGATGTCATATGATCTTGCCGGAGGTAATGATCCGTATACATCACATCATACTAACCTTGGTCTGGTTAAGATGGAAGATCTGGAGGGTAGTCCTGCAAAAGCCAAAATTATTGAAGAGGGAGATTCGACCAAACCATTCTCAACTGAGAAAATTGTTCAGTTCCTCCTGGATAGAGGAGTAAATCCTTCCCAGATTGTTATCGGATCAAATTTCTCAGGAAGGGCATGGCAGGGTGTTCCTCCTGAAAATAACGGACTATACCAGCTTAACAGGGGCCGGGCCAGGCTAAGAGCCAGCTATTCTGCTATCAGGGAAAGTATGGAGGACAAAAATGGTTTTATAAGGTATTGGGATCCTGTTGCAAAGGCTCCATACCTTTATAATGCAAAGGACAGTCTTTTTATAACCTATGATGATACTATGTCGGTAAGGCTGAAGACAAAATATCTAGCCGACCTCAAACTTGGAGGTATTATGTTCTGGCAGATTGGAGCAGATACTTCGGAGGATGGTCTGGTTGATGCCATCTATTCTGAAAAGAAAAGACTGGGATTTTAATTTGTATCCTAATCCTCTACGAGGAATTGTATCTGTTCTTAAATAATCAGGCTACAATACCTTAACCGCTACGCGGTATTAATTAATAAGGAACAATAACGTGTAAATATTTTGTTCGTTGAGCATCTTATATTGTAACTTGAAATGATATTGTTATTTCAAATGAGGCTGTCTCAAAAGACCGATTTTTACCCCCAACCCCACCTTCGGCAAGCTCAGGGCAGGCCCAAGGGGGGCTTTCAAATTAACTGATTTTTAATAAGTCCCCCCTGGGGGATTTAGGGGTGGATTTAGAAAAAGAGGCTTTTTGGACAGCCCATTAGGGATTAAAATACAAAATTCAACATACAAAATATTATGAAAAAATTAACCAATTCAGCATCAGGGGCTTTTATTGCTGCAGCTCTGACTTCCTCCCTTTTTATTTTTCCACCTGAAGGATTTTCCCAGGATGTAATACAGACCGAGAAAAAGATGATGGAGCAGGCCGCTCAAAACATCGAGAAGTACAGGAAAGGTGATGTAACAATCCAGTTTAAATCACCAGATGGCAAACCACTTAAAAATGTAAAGATTGAAGTTAAGCAGCAGAGTCACGATTTTCTTTTCGGATGTATCATATTCGATATGATTGGCGGTGAGAATACATACAGAGAGGAACTGTTTAAGGAAAGGTATAAGAAGATTTTTAACCTGGCAGTTTTCCCATTCTACTGGCCTGGTTATGAATCAAGACAGGGTTTCACCAACTGGGAAGATATGCTGAACACTATTGAATGGTGCAAACTGAATGAAATCACTACCAAAGGGCACCCTCTGGTGTGGGCAACTCAGTCGGGAACACCTCAATGGCTTACTGAATACACCGTCCGGGAGACAGAGGAACTTCTTAAAACCAGAGTTTTAAATATCACTGCTGGTTTCAGAGATAAGATCGAACTCTGGGATGTAGTGAACGAACCGGTCAATGTAAAGACATGGAAACACAAAATGCAGAATTTCGAAGAAAAGAATGACTGGGGCGTTACCGATACAATCTCCCTTATCGCTGATTATGTTGAAGATGCGTTGAAATGGGCACATCAGGGTAACCCCAAAGCCACACTTATGGTAAATGAATACAGGACCCTGGCTGACAAGGAGGTCAGACAAAGATATGATGAGCTCCTTTCCGAACTCAAAAAAAGAAATGTGCCGCTTGGGGGAATTGGTATTCAGGGACATGAACCCAGACAAGACTGGTTCTCTCCTGTTGAGGTATGGAAGACCTTTGACCAGTATAAGCGCTTTGGCTATCCTATTCATATTACCGAATTCCATCCCCAGTCTTCAGGCGTACAAATAACAGGTGGATGGAGAGAAGGTAAATGGACCTCAGATGCACAGGTAGAATTTACGGAACAGTTCGTAAAGTTATGCTTTGGCCATCCGTCTGTTGCAAGCATTAACTGGTGGGGTTTTTCTGACAGGAATATCTGGCTTCCGGGGGGAGGACTTGTTGATGAGGAGTATAACCCGAAACCGGTATATACGATGCTCGACAAGCTCATAAATGAAACCTGGAAGACAAATCTAAATACTCAGACTGATGCTCAGGGTATCCTGGCTTTCAGAGGTTTCTATGGATTATACGATATTACCCTCAAGTTTCCTGATGACAGGGTAAAAGTCTTCCAAGTCCATGTAAGCAAAAACGAAGAGAATAAATGGGTGTTTACAATAGAATGAAATAATAACTATTTTATTTAAATCTCTTGCCAATGTCAGGTTCAAAAAGTAAAAAATCCTTTTCCAGGAAGGAGTTTATAAGTTCACTCTCCGCAGCAGGTGCATTATTAGCAATTCAGTCAGCCGGATTTTCCTGTAAGAGTGAACACAGGAGAAACAGGATGATCTTATCCTTCTACCTTGATGATACAAATCCACAGATCGTTTCCGCAAATGCGTTCAGGCAATTCCTTGAATTCTGCAACAAGAACGGGATCAGGGGCGAATCGAGTTTTATTCCTGGTTACAATGGAAAATCGATTATCAGGGATCATGATCAGAACCAGTCCGATTATATTGAACTCATCAGGCAGGCCTGGTCAGATGGGATAGATTCACATATGGAGATTATGACCCACAATACCCTCTTCAACTTTGAAAAAGGTATTAGGAATGAGGCTGGCATTCATGAAGGATTGTGGCTGCATGAACCGGAAGTATCAGGTGAAGAATACCATGCGTACTTTAACAATATAATTGAGGAAGCAGCAAAAGCCGGTATAAAATATACAGGACTCACCTGGCCCGGTTGCGGGTGTGAAACCTGTACAAAAAGGTATGCAGAATTAAGGGAAAAGGGGCCGCTTAAAATAAGCCAGGCTGCTTTTGATGCTCTTCTTGACCTTGCAAAAAAAGATAAGTTCAGGGGCAGGGTCCTGCCAATATTCTATGAAGCAAGTGAAACCGATTACGGAATTCACAAGAGAGCCGCTGAGGGGAAATATGGTGTTTATGACCTGATGCCCAACGCTATGGATCACTTCGGTATCTGGGAAAACTCTCCAGAGAGAGTAAATCCTGATTACTACATAACCGAGGATGGCAAATCAGGTATTATTATTAAGCACCTTGAGGAAAATGCACCTTATTGCATGTGGTATATGCACTGGCAGGGATTAAATCCGGAGAAAGGAGTTGGCTGGGAAGCATTCAAGACAGTAAGCGGACGAATAAAAAAACACCTTGCAGAAAAGGTAATATGGATGCGTCC
>CAYLYN010000017.1:13611-39282 GCA_964387565.1 uncultured Rikenellaceae bacterium
CAGTAAGCGGACGAATAAAAAAACACCTTGCAGAAAAGGTAATATGGATGCGTCCGGGTGATATTGTAACTGCATATCACGATGCCGGTGGATGGAGTTTTACAAATAATCTGTAGTCTTTCAGACAAACCTTCAATATTACTTTATTTTAACCACAGAGTTCACAGAGGTTAAACACAAAGACCACAGAGAAGGTAATTAAATACCTCTGCGTACTTTGTGTATTCATTTGTGTCCTCTGTGGTTAATTGGATTTCTACCTTTTAATTATGTACCAGAGTGTTTTATACTGGGCACCGATATTGATAATCTGATCTTTTCCCTTTTTAATGACTTTAACTTCTGCGGTTTCTTTTCCTGCAGGATCGAGGGCATGCACTGAGAATTTATCCATTTCACTGAAAATAATCTTTGCAGGAATACCTTCCGCCCTTGAAGGAGCTTTTCCCCAGTCACCGCCCAGGGTTGTAAATTTTTCATCCCATTTCCAGCCTGTATTTTCAGCTCTTCCGGCAGCAACCAGCAACACATTTGATGATTCCTCCACCGGTTTTCCATCGAGTGAAGTAAGTGTTATTGTTGCCCAGTTGTAAGCTGTTGTATCCATCATGACAGATACAGAACCCAGCTTTATATCTTTTCCACCTATATAGCCCACGGCTGCCCTTACTGCCGGAGCATTAACCTTATAAACTGCATTTACGGAATCTTTATTTTCCCAGATTATCTCACCTGTCTCACTTACCCATGCACCATCGGGTATGTTCACTTTCTCCGATAAACCAAGCTCTTGAGCTTTTCTGTCCACACTGACAGGATGAAGAAGGGCAACAGCATTCGCCGAACCTTCATTTTCCCATATATAATTCATGTTTGTAACATGCAGTTTCAGTTTGTCGCCCGCTTTTACAAGTTCTCCCACTACCGAATTTTCAGGCAATCCCAGTTTGACATAGTGTTCACCCTTCTTAACCGCTCCCATCCTGAAAATAACTGCTCCTGCAGGAATGAATACCTGTTTTAGCGGATGGCCGCTTGTATGGAAAAAATTATCGATCATACCTTTATTATAAGGACCTCCTGTCGCAAAATGATAGATCCCGTCAAAATCCTGGAATGCAGAGAATGAGTTTAGCATAGGATACATTTCGGCAACAAAAAAGCTTGGGGCAGGATGATCGTACTCACTGATAGTCAGCGGCATGCCATCAACGCGATGCTGACTGAAGCGGGGCAGTGTTCCACCTTTTTTATCAGTTACCATTGATGAGTTCCTGATTCGCCAGTCGGTTCTTGACCAGCTTTTGCCTGGAAAGGACGGATGTTCCCAATATGAATGCATATCGATAAAATCTGCATACTTTGATTCTCTTAAAACACCTGCCACTCCACTGTAGGATGCCTGTGTCTCACTTAACAGAGCCTTCACTTTAAGATCATTCCGTAAATAATCGAACATCTCTTTGGCATAGGCCATCTCGGTATCAACAAGGAAACTCCACAGAGCCTCTTTCTGCTTATCTGTTGATCCGTTTTCGTAATTGGTTATAATCTTTATAATATCAACTCCCCCTGTACTCTTTTTAATTTCAGGGTGAGTATTGAGCCAGGCTGTCCATTGCCCTTTCAGCGATGCCATATGTGCTTTGTTAAGCTTAGGCAGAAGATACCAGCTGGAAAGAAGAGAGTTTTCGTTATTTATTTCAACAAATGCAACAGCCGGCTCTTCAGCGTATGTGGTCCCTGTATATGGATTTTTATGCAGCAGGAGCATATTTGCATATTTCTTCTGCATTTCAATGTACGGCCTGTAAAAGTTATCTATAGTCTTTCCGTAATTGAACTGTTCGATACCCTGGTAATCCAGTCCCGGATAATTGAAGGAAACATGGGTATTGATATTCGAGTATATTCCATTCATTTTCAGCTGATAGATTAGCCAGTCGAGTTTATCCAGCTGATCAGGATCCAGAGCTTTTTTCTCCTTATCCCATATTCCTCCTGGTGCAGACTGGTTATCCATATGATGAAACCTCATCACATTCATGCCAAGCCTCTTCAGTCTGACTGCAAGTGCAGTTGATGTCTCCTTATCAGGAAAACATGAACCGAATGTCAGATTATCGCCGAAAAAACGGATCCTGTTTCCATTACCATCGGCAAAATGACCGTCTTTAAGAGTAATAAAGCCTGAACTACCGGCAATTTCAGAATTAAGAAAAGACATATCGACAGCGGTTGATGATGTGTCCAGATCAGGAATTACAAAATCGAACCATCCGTATTCACGGTTTTGATCAGCCTGCTGACAGGAGCTTATCAGCACAAATAAGATTACAGAAAGCAGGAAAACTCCACTGCTGTTTTTAAGGGTTAATGATCTTTTCATAAGTATCTTTAAATAAATAATATTGAATAGGGTAACAATGAATCTTCAATTTACGAAAACATTCCGGAATGAATATCAGAAATTGATATTAATAAATTGATAGAATATTTTTATCTGCGGCAATCAGCGTTATCTGCGAGAAAACAAATTATTTTCCTCCTGCAGATCTTGCAGATTTACGCAGATTAAGGATTTATTACATTATCAATTGCATTAAGCAGGCTGGTGCTGTCCGTCCGGCTATCCTGACCGATTTCCCAGATCATAATTCCTGGAAGCTTATTATCAATGACATACCTGGCTTTCCTTGCAATAGTCTCGATGCCATTGTAATAGATATTATTAAGACGGTCATACCTGTATGCCTCAGGAGAAAGTTTGATAATATCAGCATAGGCAATCCCTTCTCCTCCTCCATTGTCGAAATCGCGGCCATAAAAAGGTACTCCGAGAAGGATCTTCTCCTCAGGCCATTTACGATAGTTTATCCAGTATGCCAGTCCTGTTGAACTTATTGAACTTCCTGATCCTATAGATTGCTCATAGGATGAATGAGGGCCTGGTGCACTCCATGGCCCTGAAAAATCATAGCACATCACCTGAATATCATCAATATACTGAACAACATCTGTATAGAAATGGGCTCCTGACCAATGAGATGCCCCTACATCAATGGACAATCCCTTATTAAAGGGTTTCAGTTTTGCTTTCAGGCTCTGCATGATATATACGAAACCGGTACTCTCGGATTGTACAACACTGTTGTTCCTGTACCCTGACCAGTATTCCCAGTCAATATCAACACCATCAAGACAATACTCAAAAACACATTGTGTTACCTCATTGATGAAGCGCGTCATATATTCCTGTTCTGTAGTGATCCATGCAAAATTTGTGGATCCGTCACCTCCGCCAACTGAAAGATATACCTCAACACCATGGGCATGGGCACTATCCCTTAGCAGACTTATATAAGTGAGATTACTGGTATTCAGTGTACCATCGGCATTTGGAATTGCAAAGGCATAAACAATCCTCGTGTATTTATCCCATTCAATCTCCGAAACCGGAAGTGAATTATGTCTCCAGGAGGGATAAAAACCCACTACCTTGTATTTAGCGCTTTTGGGAATAAAATTTTCGTTGCATAAGGGTTTGTCCAGGTATAAATCTTCATCTTCATATTCCCTTTTGCATCCAATCAGATTTAATAAGATAAGTATACCTAATAATGAAACTGGTAAGACAGAATTCACGAAATCTTTTTTCACTAATACCCGTTCTATCTGTATTTTTCCTGGATTAATGTTGCTTCATCTAACTGTTCTCTGAATGAAGGAAGATCGTATTCCCTCAGCACATCCATAACTTTCACATCGGGATGAAGGCTTTCAAGTGTGGCCCAGTTTTCCGGATGATAAATCTTAATCCTGATTTTACGTCCGTATTTCTTCTGTATCTCATCAAATCTTCTTACCTGGGGCCAGATATGTATCAGCACCTTTTCAAGATTTACGGGTGCACAAACCCATCTCGCGAACTCGCCGTCGGAAGCAATAGTATCTCCACTGATATCAATTATACGCGCATCCTCACCGGTTGCAGAAGCTATATAATAGTGATTTGCCCATGCTTTATGATTAAGTAAATCACCGAAGGGGCCCTGTGAAGGGAAAAGAACTATTTCAGCACCATCCTTACCAAGCGATCTCCAGTTATCATGCCAGTAGCCATCCATACAAATCTGCATCCCTACAGTTCCGAAGTCAGTTTTAAATACAGGAGGTTTGAGCGCTCCAGGTGTTACACCTCCTCCCTTATAGTATTTCTCAGGGATGATTTCAGTATCTACAGGATGTATTTTGTGATATACACCTGCGATCTTACCATTCCTGTCGAGAAGCAGTGAACTATTGTAGAAATGGTCCTCTTTTTTTGTAATTACCGGACAGACAACGTAACAATTATGATTCCTTGCCACATCAGCCATCACACTTGTTGCCGGTCCGGGAACAGATTCATCTTCTGCGATTTCCTCAAGAGTTTTGACCTCATTAACCCAGGATATATTATATGTTTCCGGTATAACAATAACATCGGGATCATACGCATATACACTTTCCATCCTTTTCAGGATATCTTTTATCCTTTGTTCTATCCTCTCTGCAGGCCACAGGTTTTTAAGACTTATACTGGCTATCCAGACCTCACGAGGTAACCTGTTTACTTTTTTTGCTATCTTCATCTTACTCAATTTATAGTCTGTATTTAACCTGTGCTTCTTCCGAAGTTCTTATGTTTTCATCAACAGTCGACAATCCGAACTCGCTGACAATATCCATTACTCTGATACCGGGATCTAAACTTGCAATAGTAATAATGCTTGTATTATCATGAACTTTAATTTCAAGTCCTGAACCATACTTCTTAAATATCTCAGGGATCTTATTGTTTGTAGGCCAGGTGCAGGTGTTGACCTTTTCAAGATTTAGCTTGGCCCATGAGTATCTCACAAAGGTACTGCTCGAATCAATATCACTACCGGACATATCAACGATTCTGGCATCCTGTCCTGTACTTGAAATAATATAGTATCCAAATCTTTCAGCATAATGATTCAATTCCCTTCCACCCGGAAATTGTGATGGAAACAACACAATTTCAGCACCTTTCTGTTTACAGTTTTCCCAGCCGTCAATCCAGTTTGCATCGTAGCAGATCTGCATCCCAACCTTTCCGAAATCTGTTTCCACTACAGGCTGATCAAGGGAACCTGGTCGTAATCCTACATCATCATTAGGGGCCGAAGGCAATATCTCTGTCTTCACCGGATGTATCTTGTTATATGCCCCGGCTATATTCCCTTTCCTGTCGATCAGGAGACAAGAGTTGTAATAATAATTCCCCTTTTTAGTATAAACAGGGCATGCCACATAGCAGTTATTCCTCGTAGCGAATTCTGCGAGTCGTGATGCAACCGGACCAGGTGTTTCCTCACTTTCAGCAATTTCGATGATCTTATACTTCTCTGCCACCCAGCTTGTATCGAACAACTCGGGAAGACAAACAAGATCCGGTTTTAATCCTGTTACCAGTTCCATCCTTTCAAGCATCCTCTTAATACGGGATTCCCGGGTATTGTCAGGCCACAGACCTCTGAGGTCTATACTGGCAACCGTAATTTCACGTGGCAGTTTTACAGCACCTTCATTATTGCCTGAACTGCAGGATGGAATGGAAACACCAACAATACCGGCCCCAAGTCCTAATGTGGTCCGGGTAAGGAACTTTCGCCTGGAAACATTTTTAACATTTTTCATTATGTGCCATTTAATCGTTTATTCCATTTATCTTCAATTTTTTTCAATTTATCCATCTGTATACCTGAAAGATAGTATTCAGGCTTTTTATTCAATATCTCATTAACTTCTTCAACAGCTCTTTCCTCAATTGATAATGATCCGGATCTGTTCCACATTCCCCTGTTTGAACGATTCAGCAATCGGGTATATCTAATCTCTTCCCTGAAATGATCGAGGGTATGCATTGATTCAAGAAATGATCCTTCAAAAGCATTTTCTTTTATCAGATCGAGTGCCAGATGTTCATCATCTACTTTAAACCTGTTTTTAAACCTAAGACAATTGCCAACTATCTCATCATCGATAACTGCTATCTCCGGTGATATTGTTTTCGATGTTTCAATATTCCCCATACCCCAAACAAAGCTGACATTTGTAAGTATGTGGGCCATTGCAGTCATAAGTTTTTCAACCGAGGCCTGGGAATCGAGCATTGCGGAATCACTCAATGCCCATGATGCTGACGGAAGGCCATGAAACTGAGCCATCTCGGCTCCTGCAGCCTGCAGGAGAGCGTTTTCAGGCGAACCCGTAAGTACAAGTGTGGTCTGCATATCCAAAACGTGTGCAAAACCTGCATTATATATGCATGGCCTGCCAGGCTCAAGAATCTGGTTTATTATTATTCCACTTAGAACCTCGGCATCAGCCATTGCAAGACATCCGGCAAGTGTAACCGGTGATGTGCCGCCAGCCAGCGGTTCAGAATTTATCATAACAGGGATGCCGTAACCTCTTGTCCTGTAAAACAGTTCAAGGGCAGTCTCTGTCCAGGTCAGAGGAGATACAATGCTGTATCCCAGTGTAAAAAACATATTGTCCTTCAATGGTCGTCCATCCAGTATTATGTCAGCCATTTCGATAATCGCTTCAGCTCCAGATGGTGTATAGATACAGGGCCTCAGATGTTTACAGGAGTATTGTGCTGCAAGTCTGAAACCAGCAAAATCCCTGCAGTTTGGAGGATATTCCTTAAGGCTGGTACCAACAATACCGTGGATGTTTTCCAGTTTGTCGGCAACCCTGACAAAGTCAATAAATTCATTGACACCTATTTCAGTTGCATTTCTTGAAGTCCCTCTCAGGTACTGTGTTGCATTTGAGGTGTAGAACAGCGATCTTCCTGTATCACTGATCTGACTCTCCTCTCCCATCCGGTTTCTGATAGAAAACTCTTTTGGACAGAGTGCCAGTTTTTCATTGATGAGCTTTTCAGGCAGGTGAATTCTGAGACTATCTGACTTGTCAGGTTCTCCTCCTTCCGAAAGAAGCATTTCATAAATGGTACGGCTTCTCACCCTTATGCCGGTATCCTTCAGAATTTGTCTGGCTGACTGGTGTATAATTAATTTTTCCTTATCAGAAAGAATCTTCAGTATCATTTATATTGACACAATTATAATTATAAGGTACAGGAATAAGGTGAAATTGAATAAGTCGAAATTTCATTGTTCTCTTTCTCTGTGTGACTCTGTGTATTCTCTGTGGATCTCTGTGTAATAAAATAATAAGAACTTACACAAAGCGACACAGAGCAGGCACAGAGTTTCACAGAGGACTTTTCCAACACTTTCCCGAGCCACTCATTTACTTCTCAGGAGAAATAGGGAAGCTTTGTAACTGCAGGATCAAAATTAAGCTTCTTCCTGATCAATTCTGCGTCAGCCGATGATATCACGGGCTGCCTTACAACTTCGGTGCATGATTCAAGAGATGCAAAATTATCCATCCCTACATTAAGAACCGATACCGGCAGAGTCATGGCATACCTCAGAAGATCATCGCCCGATACATTGCCAATCAGAACATTCTGACCCATTATCTTA
Organism: uncultured Rikenellaceae bacterium; assembly: GCA_964387565.1. Taxonomy (GTDB): domain Bacteria; phylum Bacteroidota; class Bacteroidia; order Bacteroidales; family VadinHA17; genus LD21. The sequence continues at coordinate 21,189 of CAYLYN010000017.1, forward strand.
ATTGCAATTATTCCAAGGTCTCTCTTCTGGGCAAGAGGTATCATATGGTCTTCATTCCCGTTTGACCTTGTGGCATTCATCGGACACATTACAATATCCACATCAAACTCCTTTAGTGCTTTCTGGGATGCTTCATTCCATTTATGGTATGAGAATCCTATATTTTTAACAACACCCTGTTCCCTGAGCTTCAAAAATGCCTTATAACCTCCTGCTGAACTGAGGAGGGTATCCACATCTTCAATCTTATCGAGGGAATGCATGCAGTAATTATCCAGGTAATCGGTCTTTAACAGCCCGAGTGTAGTCTCGATATCCTTCATAACACCATCATATGTCCGGTCTCCTGTTTTGGAATTAAGGAAGATCTGCTTACGATACTTTGGAGTCAGGAATTTACCGTAACGCTCTTCTGATTTACCATTGCCGTATGAACGGGCGGTATCAAAATAGGTTATACCCAGTTTTATTGCGTGATCAATATGATTCTGCAGAAGTTCATCCTTAACTGGCCAGTTGCACCATTGTGAGCCTCCGCCAAATCCCAGGCAGGAGACCATTCTGTTTGTTCTGCCAAGTCTCCGCATAGGTAGCTGGCCTTCAGGAAGCATGGCTGTAGTACCTGATGATTTACCGGCAAGCGATGGTACAAGAGCTGCTGTAGAGGTAATTGCTGCTGTCTGAAGAAATTTCCTTCTTGTAAATGGAGTTTTCATTTTTCCTGTTTTTTCAGATTAATGATGAAGTAAAGAACGAAAGATACTTATTTTTTAACCTCAAAAACATCTTTAAGCTTTATATCATTTGATGAGCTTCCAACCTGCACCTCAAAGATGCCCGGTTCAACTTCAAATCTCATTGAGGCATTTAAAAGGGCAAGATCTTCAGGGAGAAGTCTGAACATTACCTGTTTCTTTTCACCAGGATCAAGGCTAACCCGTGAAAATCGCTTAAGTTCTTTGACTGGGGTGGTCACACTGCTTAAAATATCATTCAGATAGAGCTGAACAACTTCATCCCCTTTAAGCTTACCTGTGTTTTTTATATCAAATGATACCTCAATTTCACCACCCAGATTAATTTCCAGCGGACTGATATTCAGATTACTGTATTCAAATGTTGTATAGCTTAGTCCAAATCCGAATTCAAATAATGGAGTCCCCTTCATATCGACATAACTCTTTCCGGCTTTTGTTTTTGAATGATTATAATAGGAAGGCAACTGGCCTGAGTGACGGGGCACAGTTACAGGAAGTTTTCCTCCGGGATTATAATCACCAAACAGCACATCTGCTATTGCATTTCCGCCCTGTTCCCCGCACATCCAGGCCTCAACAATTGCCTGTGAATTTTCTGCGGCCCGGTTTATGGAGAGTGGTCTGCCATTGATCAAAACAACAATGACAGGAGTTCCTGTGTTCAGGACAGCCTTTAATAATTCATCCTGCATCCCGGTTAAATCGAGGCTGGCAACATCATGTCCTTCTCCGTTTGTTGTATTTCCGGCTTCTCCTAAAATAACAATGGCAACATCAGACTTTCCTGCAATATCCTTAGCCTTATTTATTTCATTTAGTCGTGATCCGATTACTTCACAACCTTTTACAAAAGTTACTCTGGTCCCCTCCTTAACTTTTGACCTGATACCTTCAAGCGGGGTAACTATATCCTGTGGTATATTATGCGGTATATAGTCACCTAACTGGTCGTTTTCAGCATCAGCCAATGGACCTATCACTGCTATCGACTTTAAGTCTTTTCTGAGCGGTAAGATATTTTTTTCATTTCTCAGAAGTACTATACCCTCTCTTTCAACCTGAAGTGCAAGCAGTTTATGATCTTCACAATTCACTACTGAAACAGCATATTCCGGATCAACAAAGGGATCTTCAAACAGCCCTAACTTAAATTTCACATAGAGAATATTGCGAACAGCATCATCAACAGTTGCCAGTGGAATTTTTCCTTCTTTCACACATTCAACGAGTTTACCCAGATAGGCATCCTCCATTGATATTCCAACATCAATACCGGCTCTTGCAGCAATCTGTCCTGCCTCTTTTTCTGTTGCAACCATATGTTCATCGATAATGGTGGATATCCCCATCCCTTCGCTTAATACAATGCCCTTAAAGCCCAGTTCTTCCCTGAGAATTCCTTTCAGAATTTTCTCAGAACTATGGACTGTTACATTATCGATTGCCGGATAAGTAGCCATTACTGACAAGGCACCCCGTTTCTTAACACCGGCAACCCATGGAGGTAAAAAAACATCCCGCAGTTCTCTTTCCGATATCTCCATGGCACCCCTTTCAAGGCCGCTGACAGGTTCACTTTGTCCGGGAAAATGACACAGTGCAGCTACTGTTTTATCCTTGCAGGAGACATCATATCCCTGGATGGCCTCAACAATAGTTTCAGCTATGACAGAACACAGGTAGGGATCTTCTGAATATCCTTCCTGGTTCCTTCCCAACCGGGGATCCCTGTTTGGTTCAACAACAAGAGTGCTAAGTACATGAACACCAGTCGATCTGGCCTCTCTGGCAATAACTGAATACATCCTTTTCACAAGGTCCATATTCCAGGTACTGCCTATCGCCAGACCCTCTGGAAAAACAGTACCTCCGGCACACATGAATCCATGGGTCCCCTCTTCAATCTGAAGTACCGGGATACCTAAACGGGATTCGTTAAGGGCAATTCCCTGTAGCTCATTAAAAAACTCAGCCTGCTTAAGGGTGCCCTCATAAATAATTCTGTCAGCCAGGGTAAAAAAACCACCTCCCTGACCTATCAGGGTATTGTGATCACCACGTGCAAATTTCCTGCAGCCCTCCATCTGCTTATTTCTCTCCTCCGGGGTCATTTGTCTGTGAATGGAAACCGGACCAAGTTCAAGTCCCCATCCAATTCTTTGTTTATAAACACATGGCATGTTCATCTGTCCGACCTTTTCCTCAATAGTCATTCTTGAAAGCAGATCGTTCACCCTTTGTTCTGTCGGAAATGCCGGATTCCTGTAAACAGGTGTTTTAACCGGTGATTGTGCCTTACATAAGCTGAAAAATAAAGCTGCAAACAGAATTATTAATAAAGAAGGCAGATTTCTGTATTTCATTTATTAATCCAATCTGGTTGATCACAAGATATTAAATATTCAATTACAAAATGTAGTATATTGCCATCATATGAACATATTCCAGTTCATTAAATATTTTTGTATGCTTAAATTATTGCATCCAGAACTTTTTCAGGGAAATCTGAACAAGAAGAAATATTTTGAAGGCTGGTACTTTAAACATGTCTCAAAAGATTTGAGTAATGTTTATTCTTTTATACCGGGTATATCCCTGTCGGAGGATGACCCTCATTCATTTATACAGGTTATAAATGGGATTAGTGGTAAAACATGTTATATAACATATTCTGTAAATGATTTCCGATGGAAAAGGAACAGGCTGCATCTTGAGATTGGTAATTCATTGTTTACTGACAGATTCATTGAACTTGATATTGATAATCAAGAGATTATTGTATCGGGACGACTTGAGTACAGCGGGGCCATTAAATATCCAAAGAGACTTCCCTCTCCCGGAATAATGGGCTGGTATTCATATATTCCTTTCATGGAATGCAAGCATGGAATAGTTTCAGTCAATCATAAAGTATCTGGGGTCCTTAAAATTGACAACGATATTATTGATATGAATGAAGGGAAGGGGTATATTGAAAAGGACTGGGGCAGTTCATTCCCCGAGGCCTGGATATGGATTCAATCGAATAATTTCGAAAATAATGATACTGCCTTTACTTTCTCAGTCGCCAAAATACCATGGCTGGGAAAATACTTCCCCGGATTTATTTCATTCCTGCATTATGACAACAGGTTTTTCCTGTTCAGCAGCTATAACAAATCTTCTCTTGATGAAATCAGCTACGATGGCAAGACTCTAAGCTTTACACTCAGAAATGCTGACTCTGTGCTGAAAGTAACTGCAGTAAAAAACAAATCAGGAGAACTGATGGCTCCGGTGTCAGGTAAAATGACCAGAAGAATAAAGGAAAGTATTGATTCATCAATTTCGGTAAGCCTTTATGACAGAAATAATAAGCTTATTTATAATGACTCAGCCCAGCGGGCAGGACTGGAAATCATAGATAAGATCTTTGACTATCTATGATCCGTATAGTTCTGTCGTTCATTTTTATTAATTTTATCTAGTCAACATAAATATTTAAAGTCTTCTGAAAATGAAAACAATTCGCCTGTTACCCTTCCTTGTACTGTTATTAAGCTGTTCACAGCAGAGCAACGAAAAGATCAATCCTGTAAAAGCCAATGCGGAAATCAAAACCACCATCGTTAATGAAGAGTTCGGTGGGGTGGGTTTTAATGTCTTCGATCACATGCACAAGGCATCACGCTGGAATTATGAACAGGTCTTTGCCAAAAGATGGCGGGAACTAAATCCGTCATTTGCCAGGGTACCTGATGATTGTGTCTGGGATTTTAAAAAAATAGACGAGGTATCCTGGTTTCTGGACGTGCTAAAGGAGACAAATACCGAAATATACATGACAACGTTCCATAACAATTGCCTTGAGAAGGGTAAAAACGAAAAGGAATATGTTAAAAAAGAGGTTGATAATCTGGAATATCTTAAGAAAACGAAGGGTTTCGAAAACATTACTTACTACTGCATGGCCAATGAATTGTCACTTGGTCAGTGGGCTTCAATGACAAAGGATCTTGAATTCTTCAAAAAAATTCAGGGAATGCTTTATGACGAAATCAATGCACGAGGTCTGGATATAGGATTGCTTGCATCTGATGCTTCCCCCTTTGAATACTGGCATACAATTGAGTGGGCCGCAAATAACATGGACAGCATAACAAGCGTGTATGGAGGTCATCACTATATCAACAATTATGATCTGTTCGATAACTCCTTCTACAGGTTCTTCTATGACAAGCTCAAATGGGGAAACGATCTCGCAAAAAGCAAAAACAAGAGATTCATAATGGGTGAATTCGGTGCAAAACAGAACAGCAATATCATCGATTCTGTAATGCATGATGCAAACATGTACAATCATGTTCCTCTGGAAACATATATGGGAATACAGGTAGCTGAAGCAATTCTTGCAATTATAAATTCAGGAGTCTATTCCTGTGTCTACTGGACTTTCAGCGATTTTCCGTTCCCCACCACAAGCCGTCGAACAAACAAATGGGGTTTGTATCACTGGGAAATTGATAACTACACTACAAAGCCAAGTTACTATTGTATTGGGCTGCTTACAAAGTTCTTCAGGGGTCCTTCTGAAGCTTATGAAGTAGTTACTTCTGATTCTCTGGTCAGAATTTCAGCAATTAAAAACAAGGAGACAGGATCGATATCAATTGCCCTTGTAAACAGAAATAATCTGCCCACCAAAGTAAACATTAACGTTGGGGCTCTGACCGGAGACAAACCTTTCAGAAAATACCTTTATGATCCTGAAAATGTGCCGTTCAACTATTTTGGTGACTTACAGGATCCCTGCGGAAAGATCTCGCTTAAAAATAATAACCTGCTCGATGTTGTTCCTCCTCAGTCACTTGTTGTTTATACAACATGTTATGACGATAATCCTCCGGCAGATATAAAAGGGCTGACTGTTGAAAGGAAGAAAGACGAAGGAGGCCGCGAAAGAGCATTTCTCACATGGGAAGCAAATACTGAAAAAGATTTCTGCTACTACCGTATTTACAGATCTGAATTACCTGAAGTTGAGATATCACCAAGAAGAGAGATTGGAACTACTGTGGTCAATTCATATAAAGACATGTCGGTTCACAACATGCCTAAATATTATTATAAGGTTATAGCAGTTGACCAGTCGGGGAATGCAAGCAGGTAGTCATTAGGTTCAAGGTTCCGGGTTAAATATACTTTTGCCAACTGCCTCCCGATAGCTATCGGGATGCCAACTGCAACTACTTATCAGATATATGTGAATTTACTACTTTTATAAAAGGTCACTTATTATAAACCTATCCTATAATTGAATGAAAACAAAGATTCTGCTTCCATTTTTTTTACTGTTATCCGCATGTACTCAGAACGGGAAACAGCAGTTAAACCCTGTTGAGGCTGACATAGATATTAAAAACAATATCATCAATACTGAATTCGGGGGGGTTGGATTTCATGTATTTGATCATGTTCATAATGGCCCCCAATGGATATATGAGCAGATCTTTGCCAAAAGATGGCGTGAACTGAATCCCTCCTTTGTCAGGATTAATGATGATCCTGCCTGGGACTTTGCAAAAATTGATGCTGTCTCAAAATACCTCGAGGTAATGAAAGGTACAAATACAGAGATGTATTTTACATCGTGGAATACAAACCACATACGAAGTTTTAAGAATGAAATTGATTATGTAAAAAAGGAGGTTGACAACCTTGAATACTGGAAAAGAAAGCTGGGATTCAGCAAAATAAATTATTACTGTATGGCCAATGAGCTTTCACTCGATAAATGGGCCTCAATGGTGAATGATCTGGATTATTTTAAAAAGATCCACCAGCTTTTTTATGATGAAATTAATGCCCGGAACCTTGACATAGGTCTTCTCGCATCCGACGCTTCGCCATTCAGTTACTGGCATACAATAGAATGGGCGGCAAATAATATGGATGATATAACCGCAGTGTACGGAGGACATCACTATATTAACGACAAGGATCTTTTCGACAACTCATTCTATAACTATTTCTATGAAAAAGTTAAATGGGGAACTGATATAGCCCGCAGCAAAAACAAGAAATTCATTGTAGGAGAATTTGGTGCGAAACAGAACAGTAATATCATTGACTCGGTTAATCATGATTGCAACATGTACAATAACATGCCCCTCGAAAACTATATGGGTATACAGGTTGCAGAGGCAATTACAGCTATGATAAATGCCGGGGTATATGGCTGCGGTTACTGGACCTTTGCCGACTTTCCGTCAAAATACAGAAGCACCTATCTGAATAAGTGGGGTCTTTACAGGTGGGAGGCTGATAATCATACAACCAAACCATCATATTATTGCATCGGATTGCTTACCAAGTTTTTCAGAGGTCCTTCTGAAGCTTATGAGGTAATGTCATCAGATTCTCTCATCAGGGTTGCTGCAGTAAAAAACAAAGAAAATGGTTCGGTATCAGTAGTGGTAATAAACAGAAATGAGCTCCCGACAGAAATCAGGTTAAACTTGGGCGTACTAGCAGGTGAAAAATCTTTCAGAAAATATCTTTACGATCCTGCAGATGTTCCTTTTAACTACTTTGGTGATCTTCAGGACCCAAGCGGTAAAATTGCTCTCAGAAACAGCGACCTTATGGATGTGATTCCACCTCAGTCAATGGCAGTTTACACTACTTGTTATGATGAAGAACCTCCTGCAGATGTAAAAAGTTTAAAGGTTGAAAAAGGGAAAGAGAACGGCCGTGAAAGGGCCTTCCTGTCATGGGAACCCAGCAATGAGAAAGATTTCTGCTATTATCGTATTTACAGATCAGAAAAACCTGATGTGGAAATCTCTGAAAGAAAGCAGATTGCATCAACAATCAGTAACAAATTCACAGATATATCCGTACATAATATGCCTCAATACTTCTACAAGGTCATTGCAGTGGATCAGTCCGGTAATGCCAGTAAGTGAGGTGTGAGGTAAACTTTTAAATTCATTAATTGTTATAATTTAATGGAAAAGAAGCTAAAGAGTATTTCTTCAATAATGGATCCCCCTCCCTATCACTGGGTGGGAGACGGATTCAGGGTTCATAATTTCTTTCCTTCGCAGCCTGAGATAGGGCTTCAGGGAATGAGTCCCTTTTTCCTTATGGACTACGGAGCTAAATGGACTTTTCCTCCGTCAGACAAACCAAGGGGAGTAGGTGTTCATCCTCACAGGGGCATTGAAACTGTGACACTGGCCTATCACGGGAAAGTGGCGCACCATGACAGCTCAGGCAACAGCGGTGTTATTGGTGAAGGGGATGTGCAGTGGATGACTGCAGGAGGGGGTGTGCTTCATAAAGAGTATCATGAAAAAGATTTCAGCAAAAAAGGGGGTTTGTTCCAGATGGTTCAACTATGGGTTAATCTTCCGGCCAAAGATAAAATGACACCTGCACGATACCAGTCAATTGAGAACAATATCATGGGCAAATATATCTCTGATGTGAAGGATTACAGTGTTGATGTTATTGCAGGTGAATATAAAGGTGTTGCAGGACCGGCACTTACATTCTCACCTGTGAATCTTTTCAATGTCAGGATGCTTGCCGGCAGCTCCGCAGAATTTTCTTTCCCGGAGTCGTATAATTCCGGAATACTTGTCGTTGAAGGTGAAGTAAGAATTAATAAATCAGCACAAGCATCGGAAAATCAGTTTGTTTATTTCGGACATGAGGGTGAGAATATTCTGGCTGAAGCAAGCTCTGACAGTGTTATACTTGTAATGTCAGGAGAACCTTTGAATGAACCGATTGTGCCACATGGGCCTTTTGTAATGAATACCAGAGAGGAGATACAGGAAGCATATGAGGATTACTACAATGGAAAATTCGGGTATCTTGAAGATTGATAATTCATTATATAATTATTATGGCACAGATTGTTAATTCACCCTCGGTCATAAAGGCAGCCGGTACAAAGAATAAAGTAATAAATGAGTACTTCGGTCATGTAAACAGCGGAACATCTGAAGTAAGCATTGCCCATATGAAAAGTCCCCGGGGCTGGGTTGAACCCGGTCAGTCTCCTGAATTTAATGAATATACGGTTGTTCTTAAAGGAAAACTGATGGTCTCCACAAAGGATAAAGACTATATCATTTCTGAAGGCCAGGGAATTATGACGGGCAAAAAGGAATGGGTAAAATACAGTACTCCGTTCGAGGGAGGTGCTGAATATATAGCAGTATGCCTTCCTGCTTTCTCTCCTGAAACTGTTGTCAGAGATATTGAATAGATAATTTAAAGAAAATTCCGGAACAGTCTGTTCTTTACATTCATCGCAATATGTTCACCAGGGCAATAGTCAGGCTGCCATGCAGGAACCTGAAGGATGGACTTTCCTCAGCTGATCTGGGAATTCCCCGGTATGAAGAGGCATTCTCACAGCATGCAGAATATGTTTCATCTCTCGAAAACCTTGGATTAAATGTCAGAATACTTGTAGCAGATGATCTGTTTCCTGACTCTGTATTTATTGAGGATACAGCCATATGCGACAGGGAATTTGCTGTAATAACAAGACCCGGAGCTCCATCACGAAGAGGAGAAACAGAGGGAATGAAGGAGGTTCTAAGTGATTTTTTCAATCACATTGAGGTCATAAATCAGCCTGGCACACTTGAGGGTGGAGATGTTATGAAAGTGAATGACCATTATTATGTTGGTATATCTGCCAGAACTAATCAAAACGGAGCTGACCAGCTAATAAGAATATTAAATAAATATGGACTGACAGGTGAAAAAGTCCACCTTGGAAGAATGCTACATCTCAAAACCGGAATATCTTACCTTGATAATGATTTTGTACTGGTGTCAGGAGAACTTGCAGAAAGCCGTCAGTTTTCAAAATTCAGGAAAATCATTGTGGATCCTGATGAGGCATATGCAGCCAATTCACTCTGGATCAATGGAAAGGTACTGGTTCCGGAAGGATTTAATGATACAAGAAGAAAAATAGAAAAAGCAGGTTTTGAGACTCTGACTCCTGACACGTCGGAATTCAGAAAGCTGGATGGCGGGCTCAGCTGTCTGTCGCTTCGTTTCTGAAACCAGCTTATTTTTTCCTGCGGTTCTTCCTGTTTTGTACAACAAGATAGATGACAAAAAGGGCTCCAAGAACCAGCATTATATGAGCCAGGTGAGGATAAATCTGCTCCCGTATTTCATAGAGGAAATACCCTATAACTGCAAGGATAATATTCCATGCGCCGGCCCCGATAGTAGTATAAAGAAGAAAATCCCAGAGATTCATTTTGGCCATACCTGCGGGTATGGATATAAGCTGCCTGACTCCGGGTACCAGTCGGCCTATCAGAGTAGAGCTCTTTCCATTTTTAACAAAATATTCTTCAGCGTGTACTACCTTTTCTTCAGATAAAAGCAACAATCTGCCGAACTTTGAATCAGCAAGTTTATGTATTATTGGACGACCGACATAATATCCAATGACATAATTAACCATTGCCCCTATAAGCGCTCCTAAAGTGCCTGAAATAACTACAAGATAAATGTTAAGGTTACCCTGGGCAGCCTTATAGGCCGCAAAAGGAATAATTATCTCTGACGGAAATGGAATAAATGAACTTTCAATGACCATCAGAAAGCCAATTGAAAAATAATTAAGATGTCCTATGTACCATTCAAATACGGATTCAATAATCTCCATCATATATTCCTGATTAATAAACTTTCATTGGAAAAAGCATTCTTTTACCGCGTACAATTATACCTTTTTTTAATGTGATTGGCAATATGGCTTCGCCGACCGGATTAAGAATATCCCTTTGGCCTGAGTATAAGACGTGTCGACTGATCGTATGTAACATATTTCCACGCCCAGTTCAGAAAGATGATAAGTTTATTTCTAACACCCACTATACTCATCAGGTGGATAAACATCCATACGTACCATCCGAAAATCCCATGAAAATGGATAAATGGCAGCTCAACAACTGCAAGATTCCTTCCAATTGTTGCCATAGTACCCAGATCTTTGTAATAAAACTCCTTACAGGGTTTTCCGGCTAACCTGAGTTTTAAATTCTTTGCCAGAAGCTTTGCCTGCTGAATGGCAACCTGTGCCACCTGCGGATGTCCTTTCGGGTAATTCTCTTCCGCCATAAAGGCGATATCGCCAATGGCATAGATATCCTGCAATCCATTTACCCGGTTATACCTGTCGACTATTATCCTTCCTGTTTTTGTATAAACTTCTTTATCAAATCCTTCAATCAAATTCCCCTTAATACCTGCAGTCCATATTATCATTCTGGTAGGAATGTTATCTCCCCTGTCGAGAAAAACAGAATTTTCATCACAACCAATCGCTTTTGTACCGGTAAGGAGCTGAACACCTGAATTTTCAAGGAACTCTTTCGCCTTACGGGATGAATGAACCGACATCAAATTAAGAGGCCGTTCCGCTGCCTCAACAAGATATATCTTTGGCTTGTTTATTCTCAGTTCAGGGTAGTCCCTGGGAACAATATGCTTTATCATTTCGGCAAGGGCTCCTGCGATCTCAACACCCGAAGGACCACCACCTATGATAACTATATTCAGGAATTTTTCCCTCTCCGTCTCATCATTTACCATAAGTGCATTTTCGAAATTCATCAGCAGGGTATTCCTGAGATCAATAACTTCGGCTATGGTTTTCATAGCTTTTGAGTGTTGCTGCATCTGAACCGATCCGAAAAATGAATTAGTGGCGCCATGTGCCAGAACTAGGTAATCAAAACCTAATGTTCCTGCAGATGTAACAAGAATCTTTCCTGATGTATCAACAGATTTTATTTCAGCTTTCCTTATGTGGTAATCAGTGAAATCCTGAAAAATCTTTCTTAATGGGAAAAGAATTGAACTGGCATCAAGACCGGCTGAAGCCACCTGGTAAAACAGGGGCGGAAACTGATGATAATTATGTTTGTCGATAACAACAACCTGATAACCTGAGTTTTTCAGCTTTTTACCCAGGGTAAGTCCTCCAAAACCGCAACCTGCAATTACAATCCTTTTTCTGCCACTATCAGGTACATTAAGCATGGTTTGAACAAATAAAACTTATATGAATATTAAAAATCTCCTTAACAGTCAATCAGATATTATAGGAACCGTGATATTACTGTTAACTATTTCACAACACAAACAGCCAGGAATCAATAATGTTCGCATGTTCTGACAAATTAATTCATCATTTTGTATCTTTGGATAAATGCGGAAAGCCGATAACTATTTCAACCTTAAAACCAAAACTATGAAAAAACTTATTTTCAAATCATTACCTCTGTTTGCATTTACATTGCTGTTGTGTGCTTCCTGCAATAGCGGAGGCAGTAAATGGGGTCCGGATATTTATAAACCTGATACTACTTTTAAGGTAGTTGGATATATTTCATCATGGAGCTTTGATCAGCTCGACCGCATTGAAATTGAAAAGCTTACCTACCTGATGCTTGCCTTTGCCAATCCCGACAAGGACGGGAAACTTGTTTGTGACGGAGGCTATGATGTTAAGCCTCCTGTAAAGAAAGGGCATGAGAAAGGACTTAAGGTTTTCATATCCCTTGCCGGTGGTGGCAGGCCCGACACACTGATATGGAAGACACTTCTCCTGCCTGAGAACAGGGTGAAATTCATTGAGAATATTCTCGCATATGTTGAGGAAAATGATTTTGACGGGGTGGATGTCGATATTGAAGGAAATCTTCTGCCCTACGTCGGTCCAAATTATAATCCTTTTGTAGTTGAGCTGGGGAAGGCGCTTCACTCAAGGGGGAAAGGGATGTCTTCAGCCCTTGGAGCCACCAGGTTCCACAGGAATGTACACCAGGAGGCACTTCAGGCTTATGATTTTATCAATATAATGGTTTATGACAAGACCGGAGTGTGGAGGCCAGACAACATTGGTCCGCATTCACCCTTCTCTTTTGCTGAACAGGCAATAAAATTCTATACTCAGGACCTCGGGATACCGGCTGAAAGACTTACACTTGGAGTACCTTTCTATGGCTTCGATTTTACACCCCCTGCAAGATATATCAACTACAGCGAGATTATTTCAAAGGATGTTTCTCTTGCATATGTTGACTCAACAGGAATGAGATATTACAATGGCATACCAATGATAGCAAGGAAGACCCAGCTGGCGAAAAATATTCTCGGTGGCGTTATGATCTGGGAAATATCCTGCGACACTACCGGAGATCTTTCGTTGCTTCGTGCCCTCGACCAGACCATTAAAGCCAGTGGCACCGACGATATAAGAACCTTCTTTAAGGATGAGGATGGTGATGGCTTCGGTGATTTGTCAAAACCATATCAGGCATGCAGCGCCCCTGCAGGATATGTCACTAACATGGAAGACAAAAATGATTCGGATGCCAGGAAGCATTAGCAAATACAGCGTTCTGATCCTTGCTGCATCAGGGCTTGCGGCCTGCAGCAGCAATCATGACGGGAAACCAAACGTGATCCTTGTCATGGCTGATGATATGGGATATGAATGTCTGAGTTGTTATGGCAGCTTGTCATACAGAACGCCGGTACTTGATTCACTTGCTTCAAATGGAATCCTTTTCGGACAGTGTCACTCACAACCTCTTAGTACTCCCTCGAGAGTGAAACTGATGACCGGTCTATACAATTACAGAAATTATGATTATTTCGGGCACCTTGCAAATGATCAGCTCAGCTTCGGATCTGTCATGAAAGAGGCAGGCTACTCGACCTGCATTGCAGGCAAATGGCAACTTAACGGACTGGCATATAAGGATATCATAAAAGACTGGAATGATAACACCCGTGCAGCAAAGTTCGGATTTGATGAACACTGTTTATGGCAGTATACAAGAACCCAGCCTGAAGGAGAGAGATATTCAAAACCACTTATCGAACAAAACGGGATGACTCTTGAAACTGACGAGGATGACTATGGACCGGATATCTTTTCAGATTTTGTCATTGACTTCATTGAAAGAAAAAAAGATAAGCCCTTCTTTATATATTATCCGATGGTACTGGTTCATGATCCTTTTGTTCCGACACCCGATTCAAAGGACTGGACTGATAAGGAGCTGCGCTACAAAAAAGATACGGCATATTTCAGGGATATGGTGGAATATTCTGACAAAATAGTTGGCAGGATTGCATCAAAACTCCGTGATCTTGATCTTGATGACAACACAATCCTGATCTTTACAGGCGATAACGGAACAGGAAGATCAGTCTATACCAGAACAAAGACAGGGATTATCAGGGGAGGAAAAGGGAATACCACAGATGCCGGAACGCATGTTCCAATGATTGTATACTGGCCCGGTATGATAAAAAAAGGAACAGCATATAACGGGTTGATAGAATTCAGCGATTTTTTTCCGACACTGGCAGAAATAGCAGGCAAAGATATCAGCTGCGATGGTAAAAGTTTTTATAAGCTTCTCACCGGAAAAGGATATGAACCCCGGAAAACTCTCTCTGTTCATTACGATCCGCGATGGAGCGATGATGTCAATCAGTTCAGAAATCAGTTTGTCAGGACTGAGAATTACAAGCTTTATTCTGATGGAAGATTCTTTGACCTGAAAAACGATATTTTGGAAAAATATCCTTTGAACATAGATTCATCGTCTGTTGATGAGAAAGAAATGCACACTTATCTGACAGAAGAGTTCAAAAAACATCCTGTCTGGATAAGAAAGGAATAACCGAAAATATTTAGTTTAATAAAGCTTATTTCCTGCATTTAAAATTACTTTAGGCTGTTCCTAAAGTCCGTTTTAACCGCAGAGTTCTCAAAGCAGGCACAAAGGTCGCAAAGTTAAAATAATTATTATCAAGCCTTTGGGTGCCTTAAGTCTTTCTTAGCGCTCTTTGCGGTTAATGGATTTTGAATTATGAGACATTCTCCCCTGAGTATTTTATTTCAAATCAGCTGGTATTACACTACCCCTTTCCCGGAATGCCTTAACCCATGACGGTATCGCATTTGAAAAAATTATTATTACACATACCAGTATTACCAGAGTTAAAACCAGGTTAATGATACCCGGGATAGCTGAGGCAGGATCAGCGGCCTGGGGCAGATAGATATTTTTTATATTAAGAATGGCAGCAGTTATGGTTGTGAAACCAACAAACAACATCGGAATGATTGTTATCCAGGCATATTTAATCCTTCCCCGGTTTATAATGAAAGAGGTGCCTATTGCCAGTGCAATAGTAGCCAGAAGCTGGTTAGCGGTACCGAACATCGGCCAGATTGTCGACACGGAGCCTGTATAAATAAAATAGGCCCATGCAAATACGACTATTGTGGTTGCAATAAGGTTTCCGGGAAGCCAGTCAGTCTTCTGGAAAGGTTTATATACCCTGCCCATAGCCTCCTGCAATAAAAATCTTCCTATCCTGGTTCCGGCATCAATAGTTGTGAGGATGAACAAAGCCTCAAACATTATGGCAAAATGATACCAGTACGACATAAGATGATTCATCCCGGGAATTGAAGAGAAGATATATGCCATTCCTACTCCAAGTGATACAGCTCCTCCTGTACGGCCTGCTATCTCTTCGCCCACAGCGACAGAAAGCTGTTCGAGATTTGTTTCGGTAAATCCCATTGCATGAAGTTTTGGCAGTAAGGCCTGGAATTTCTCAACCGGCACATTAATCTGGAAATAATCAAGAGGAAGCAGGCTGGTAGCAGCAATCAGTGCCATTATGCTGACCGCTCCTTCTGTCAGCATGGAACCAACTGCAATTGCCTTTATATCAGCTTCTTTCATTATCATTTTAGGTGTTGTTCCGGAACTGACAAGAGAATGAAATCCTGATATGGCACCGCATGCTATTGTTATGAAAAGGTATGGGAACAGCTTTCCAGGAATTACAGGACCTCCTCCGGCAGTAAATTCGGTAAATGATGGCATTTTGATCTCAGGTGCTACAATTATCAGACCTACTGCAAGGAGTCCGATAACAGATATCTTCATTATTGAGCTCAGATAATCACGTGGTGAAAGAAGCAGCCATACCGGCAATACTGATGCAAAGAATCCATAAGCAGCAATCAGGATAGTCAGGGTTTTGTGATCAAAAGTAAACCATGAAGCAAATTGTGATTCGGGAATATATCTTCCAAGCACAACTGCAAGGATAAGAAGTATGACGCCTGCAATTGTCCCGTCAAGAGTTTTGCCCTTCCTTATTTTAAACATCCATACTCCCATTAGCAGGGCAATAGGAATAGTCATCGCAATAGTAAAAGTACCCCAGGAACTTTCAGCGAGGGCATTGACCACTACCAGGCCGAGTCCGGCCATGGCAACAATAATTATGATAATGATTGCAATTGACGTTGTGATCCCCCCGGCCTTATTTATTTCAGTTCGGGCAATCTCTGCTAGAGATTTGCCATCATGCTGCACTGAAGCAGTCAGTATCACAAAATCATGTACTGAACCTGCCACCACTGCACCGATAAGCATCCACAGAAAACCCGGCATAAATCCGAACTGAGCTGCAAGGACTGGTCCAACAAGGGGTCCGGCTCCGGCTATTGCCGCAAAGTGATGCCCGAACAACACCCATTTATTCATCGGGTAATAATTCTGACCATCGTAAAGCCTGTGAGCAGGTGTACTGGCAAGATCATTTCTGACTGCAACCTTTGCTCCTACGAAACTGAAATAGAACCTGTAAGCAAGTGCAAATATGGCCACGGTTCCTATAACAAAGGGCATTGCGTTCATGCTGGAAGAATTAGAATTCTATGCCTGAAAAGTAATCATTTCTGTTATCTTCTGCAATCACGAATTCAGGGCACTAAAAAACTTCAGGGATATTTATTAAATTGCAGTATAACATCATCCCGAAAAAATTACTGAGATGGAAGTACTGAGAAATTTTGATCTGCTGACAAGATATGCAGATAAATTTCATAAAGAGGACGCTCTTTGTTTTAAGCTTACAGGTAAATGGAAAAAATTCAGTTCAGAAGAATATATCAGCTATTCTGAAAACTTTTGCCGGGGCCTTTATGAGATGGGATTCAGAAAAGGAGATAAGATCATTACAGTATCAACAAACCGGCCTGAGTGGAACTTTGCTGATATGGGTATGGCAATGTTAGGGATAGTGCATGTACCTGTTTTCACTTCCCTTAATGCATCAGAATATCAGTACATAATAAGAGATTCGGGGGCTAAAATGATCCTGATCTCTGATTCAAAACTTTATAAAAATGTGAGTCAGGCTTTTGCCTTTAAAGAATTCTCATCACTCGTATATACTTTTGACGCTGTTGAAGGGGTAAATAACTGGACTGAGATTTTAAAGTCTGGAATATCTGCCGGTAATAGAAATGATCTGCAGATTGAAAATATAAAGGCCTCAATCAGTGAGAATGATTTTGCTACCCTGATATATACATCAGGTACAACAGGCAAGGCAAAGGGAGTAATGCTTTCACACAGGAACCTGGTATCAAATTTCATAGCCGCAGCTTCTGTCTTTAATCTCAATCCCACAGATAAGTACCTTAGTATTTTACCCTTATGCCATGTCGGGGGACGAATGGGTAATTACCAGACACAATACAGCGGTGCCAGTATCTACTACGCCGAGAGCATGGGCTCCATAGCAAGCAATATGCAGGAGATCAAACCTGACGGGTTTGATGCTGTACCACGGGTGCTCGAGAAATTCTACGATGTAATTGTATCGAAAGGCAAAAAGCTTACCGGAATAAAAAAATTACTCTTCTTCCGGGCTCTGAGACTAGGATTGAGATATAAACCTTTCGGTGAAAATGGATGGCTGTATGAAAGCAGATTAAAAATTGCAGATGTACTGATCTTCAGTAAATGGAGAAATGCTCTTGGAGGAAATGTCAGGATAGTCGGATGCGGAGGAGCAAGTCTCCCTCCAAGACTTGAAAAGATTTTCTGGGCAGCAGGAATTAAGATTATAAACATGTACGGACTTACTGAAACATCCCCGATAATTACCATAAACAGGACACATAAAGGGGGAATAAAGATGGGATCGGTCGGTTATGTTATCGAAGGCGTTGAGGTTAAGATTGCAGAAGATGGAGAGGTACTTTGTAAAGGCCCCAATGTAATGACAGGCTATTATAATGATCCGGAACTGACAGCTTCCGTAATAGATAAGGATGGTTGGTTTCACACAGGTGATATTGGCTATCTTGAAGAGGGAAAGTTCCTTATGATAACCGACCGCAAAAAAGAGATCTTCAAGCTGTCAAATGGTAAATACATAGCTCCCCAGCTTATTGAAAACATATTCCGGGA
>CAYLYN010000018.1:0-36430 GCA_964387565.1 uncultured Rikenellaceae bacterium
GCAAAACAATTTTAACAAAATCAATGCCTGCATATTGAGGTCAGCCAAACAAGAATTTTTCAGGATTGGTCATTCTCATTAATACTTTATGCTTCTCACTCAGATGGGGTGTAAGAAGAAAGTTTTCAAGGTACTGGTTATAAGATTCTGACCAAATCAGATTTACTATAAAATCGGTTCCAAACAGGATATTATTTTCAGTATCGCTGTTAAGAAGAGTATTTATTTTTTTGTAATCATCTATCGCGGATGTCATGCATGAGCAATCAGTAAAAATATTACTCCCGGGTGACAGGTATGAAAGGATTGTCTTCTGCCAGTTACTTTTGCCATCTTTCTGGTTACCCAGATGGGCAAAATTTATCTTGAGATTTTTGTATTCAACCTGAGAAAGGACTTTTCCCCATCTATTTGCAGGATCGGTAAAATCAGCTGACCCGGGACAGGTAATAAAACCACCGTCACTGCAATGAACTGTAAGCGGAATCTTCTTCCTGATGCATTCACTGTACAGGAACCTTACCTTCTCCAGTTCCTTCGGATTATGTGAAGGCCAGGGATCAAATCCAAGCGGAGGATATAGCTTAATGCCAGCGAAAAGATATGAATAATAGTCACTCTCTTCTTTCTCTTTTCTTCTGAAAATCATATCTTCCAGGTTCACATCTGCCGTACCCATCTTACTAAAAAGTTTTGCCTTCCGTTCACCTTGTGAAACGTCATATTCGTACCCCCTGAAATATTTGTCAAAAAGTTCTGCTATTTCATCCAGTGAGTAATTCACTGTATTGATTCCCAAAAAGGGATATATCTCAAAAAACTTCTCCTCCTTTGTCCTGGTTGTCGGAATAAGCTTGAATTTTTCAGGTTTATCCGGATGCAGAATTATATCGTAATTAAAGTAGAAATAACTTGCATTGAGCACATCTATAACCTGATTAACTACGGGTTTTGCCGGAGGAAAATTATAAAACCAGTCGGGTTTTTCCATTCCTTTATAACCAAAATCAATAATCAGGGGACACATTACCACCTTACTGAAATCATTTAACAGAGAATCTGCTTCGCCTTTTTCTTTATTCAGAAGATAATACTCCACCAGCAGAAAATGGTATTCAATGGCCCCCTCCATCATCGACAGAAGGTTTAGTATCCTGGAAGAATCATCCCTTATAAACTTATGTATCTCCTCAGCCACCCTTACCGAAAATAATTTCATAATCCAGAGAGGCACAAGACGGACAAGAAATGGAAGTTTGCCGATTATCTTTCTGACTGCTTTGCTGTTGACAAGATCATTGCGCAGCAAAAATGCCCGGAGATTAGGATGGCTAAGATCAAAAAGATGATAATGAACATCATATAATCTTAAACCCTGAGGTTTCATGACAAAATTTTATTTTAACAGATGAATTGCAGATACAATCCAAATCTACTAAAAACATGAAAATAATTGAAACAAAATTTCAGATTTGTAAAAACAGATATTTGAGGAAGCTTTATGCTGGCTCAGCCTACAGATCAGAATAATATATTACCGATTACTGAATACTGAATACCGAATACCGAATACTGAATACCGAATACCGATTACTGACCACTTACCCTCACACCAGCTAAACAGAGCCAATCACCGGAACTTTCTGCTGAGTAAAATATTTCTCAGGACATTAGGAGTAATATTCTCCTGTATCTCGCCGGAAATCACAACTGTTATATAACCTGTTTCCTCAGATACAACCACAACTATAGCATCAGAATGTTCTGACATTCCAACGGCTGCTCTGTGACGCATTCCAAAATGTGGTGGAATTGCTACCTGGTCGGTAATTGGCAAAGGACATCTTGCCGCCAGAATCAATCCACCTTCAATCAGAACAGCACCATCATGAAGAGGTGAATTTTTGAAGAAAATTGTCTCCAGCAATTCTGCACTGATTTTAGCTTTAAGTATTTCACCTCCCTCTGTAAACAGATCGAGGCTGCTTTTGCCGCCTATTACGATCAATGCTCCTGTTTTTTTTGATGCCATTGATTCACACGCACGTACAATTTCCTCTGCAAGACCGGGTGTCTCCTGTCGCTCTGATTCAGAAGTAAAGAAGCGGCTGAAAGGAAATCTGCTCCTCGTCATATATCTGTTTCCCAGTACCAGGAGAAATCTTCGTACCTCCTGCTGAAAAACTATGATAAGAGCAATTGCTCCGACACCTATAACCTGCCCAAGCAGTCCGCTTATCAGTTCCATATTCAATGTCCGTACCAGGAGCCAGGAAAGGTAGATAAGAAAAATCCCCAGGAAAATACTGAACGCTGCAGTGCCTCTTATAAGCCTGTATAGCTGGAACAGTATCAGAGCAACAAGCACTATATCAATTATATCCAGAATTTTTATCTGAAACGGCATTTCATTTTTGAATTGAGTTTAAAAATAATATTTTAATCTTACCCGGCATTCTTTCTGAGCCTGCAAAATAACCTGACTATCTGAACAGCTTCTTTTACATCATGTACCCTCAGAATATCAGCACCTTTCAAAAGAGCAGTTGTATTAAGTGAAATTGTTCCTGTAAGAGCCTCCTCAGCCTTTATGTCCAGGGTTTTCCATATCATGGATTTCCTTGATAATCCAACCATTAATGGTAATCCTGCAATCGAAAAATCATTGAGTCTGTTCAACATTTCAAAATTATGATCAGCAGTCTTGCCAAATCCAAATCCGGGATCGATTATAATATCCTTAACACCTGAGGATCTTAACCTGAAAATTCTCTCGCCAAACCATTTAAGGATATCAGAAACAATATCACTGTAAACAGGATTTAGCTGCATTGTTCTGGGATTACCCTGCATATGCATAATTATATATGGAACATTTAGTTTTTGTACTGTTTCAAACATTTGACTGTCTGCTTCTCCTCCCGATATATCATTAATTATGTGTGCTCCCGATTCCTCCACAGCCTCCCTGGCTATTTCAGCTCTGAAAGTATCAACAGATATTATTGCAGAGGGGAATTCCCTTGATATAAGTCTGACAGCTCCAAGCACTCTGTTTCTCTCTTCGTCAAAAGAAACATCGGGAGCTCCGGGGCGGGATGAATATCCGCCAATATCAAGAATATCAGCTCCGTTCACAAGCATTTCCCGGGCTGCTTGAAGAATTTTCTTTTCGCTGTCGAAGCGGCTTCCGCTGTAGAAAGAATCTGGTGTTACATTAATTATCCCCATTACTTTCGGAACATCAAGATCGATGAGTTTTCCTCCTGCATTTATATAACGTGGCTTATCCAATTACTGATAGTTTTAACAGCCTAATTTAGTGATTTTAAATTTAAGCTTATTACATTTGTAACATAAGAACCCGATGATTTAATGAAGCTTTTTGTAATAGAAGGAGTTGACGGTGCAGGTAAATCAACCCAGATAAAGATGCTAAATGATTACTTTAATAATAAAGGATTTTCCTGCGAATATCTCCATTTTCCCAGAACTGATCAACCATATTTCGGCGAACTGATTTCAAAATTTCTGAGAGGAGAATTCGGTTCAATTGATAATGTTAATCCCTACCTCGTCGCAATGATCTATGCAGGTGACAGGAAAGACTCTGCCTCCCTTATTGAAAAATGGCTTGACGAGGGTAAAATTGTCCTGCTTGACAGATATACATATTCAAATATTGCTTACCAGTGTGCAAAGTTACATTCCGAGGAGGAGCAGATAAGGCTGATGAAATGGATATTATCTCTCGAATTCACTCATTTTGCAATACCTCGTCCCGACCTAAATATCTTCCTGGATGTACCTCAGAAATTCACAGAGACAAAACTGAAAGCTTCACGCACCGGAGACGACAGGCACTATCTGAACGGGACAAATGATATACACGAAGAAAGCATCGATTTCCAGAAGAAGGTAAGGGACATATATCTAAATGTAGCTCAGTCAGACGACAGACTGGCTGTTATTAATTGCAGTAATGAAAATGGGGATATGCTTCCTCCTTTTGAAATATTTAAAAAAATAACCACTTTACTGGAATCAAACAATATGATAAAATGAAAATTTTAAGACAGATAAGTACAATAATAGTCGGATTGGTCTTTATCTTTTCAGGAGTAGTTAAGGGTATCGATCCCCTTGGCTCAGCTTATAAATTCCATGATTATTTTCTTGCATTCAACATGGCATGGCTCGACTGGCTCAGCCTTCCACTCGGAATTCTGCTTTGTACTGCTGAATTCGTTGCAGGTTTCTCAGTAATATCAGGTGTCAGACAAAAAACCGGCATCTGGGTTGTGCTGATGCTAATGATTGTTTTCACCCCACTCACTTTTGTACTGGCTCTTACCAATCCTGTTTCAGATTGCGGTTGTTTCGGGGATGCGATCCATCTGACTAACTGGCAGACATTCTGGAAAAATGTTGTATTAATTACCCTTGCTATTGTTCTGTTCACAGGAAGAAAACACAACGTTTCTCTGCTCAAGACCTCATATGAATGGATTATCACCGGTATTGTAACAACGATGTTTGTGATCTTTTGCCTCGGTAATCTGAGGTACCTGCCAATCCTTGATTTTTTGCCTTATAAGACAGAAATCAAGATCGCCGACCAGATGATAATTCCTGAAGGGGCTGAACCTGATAAGTATCAGACTACATTTATTTATGAAAAAAACGGGGAACAGAGGGAATTCACTCTTGATAACTATCCGGCAGATGATACCAGCTGGGTTTTTATCGATCAGAAAACAGTCCTTCTGAAAAAAGGGTACCAGCCACCTGTCCATGATTTTACAATAACCAACACTTCAGGTGTTGATATTACAAATCAAATACTATCTGATAAAGGATATTCCTTATTTATGATATCAGGAAAACTTTCTAAGGCAGATACGGCTAAACTGATTGCAGGTTTTGAACTTGGACATCATGTTGCCTTGCAAGGGATAAACTTTTTTGTTCTCACCGCTACCTCGTCTGATGAACTTAAAAAATATGTGAATGGATTAAATTTCTGCACTGTTGATGAAACCACTCTGAAAAGTATGGTAAGAGCCAATCCGGGCTACATGCTCCTGAAGGATGGTGTTATTAAAGGTAAATGGTCATGGGCAACAGTACCGGAAAAGGAATGGTTCGGTGAAATCATTTCAGACAATATGACAATGATTAATAAGACAGGAACAGGTATATTCACAGTTTATACAATAATTGGATGCCTGTCACTTTTTTTGGGTATATTGGGCTTAAATATCAAAAGACTTTCTAACTAATATTTATAAATACATTAATAATAAATTAATATCTGGTTGTATGAGAAAAAAGATAGTTGCAGGTAACTGGAAGATGAATATGGACCTGTCAGAAGGATTGAAACTTGCAGGGTCAATTGAAAAATATTTCAGTGAAAAACCAGCTGAAAAAGTCACGGTAATTTTATGTACCCCTTTTATCCACCTTGCAGGTGCAAATGAAATATTGAAACACGGGAAGATAGCCCTGGGTGCTCAGAACTGCGCTTCAGAAGCATCCGGCGCATTTACAGGGGAGACTTCTGCATGGATGATTAAAAGTACAGGAGCAGAGTATGTGATAGTTGGTCACTCAGAAAGAAGAACATATTATAATGAAGACGACAAAACTCTGAATAAAAAGACATTGCTGGCAATTAACAGCGGAATGAAAGTGATTTTCTGTTGTGGAGAGGTTCTGAAAGAAAGAGAAGAAAACAGCCATTTCCTGATCGTTAAAAGACAATTGGAAGAGGGATTGTTCTCCCTTACTGTGGAACAGATGGAAAAGGTTATTATTGCTTATGAACCGGTATGGGCAATAGGAACAGGGCTGACCGCTTCTCCTGAACAGGCTCAGGAAATGCATAAATATATCCGTGAACTGGTAAAGGAAAAATATGGTAACGATTGTGCAAAAAAGCTTCCGATCTTATACGGAGGAAGTTGCAAGCCTTCCAATGCTGCAGAAATATTCTCAAAACCGGATGTAGACGGAGGCCTTATTGGCGGCGCTTCATTAAAGAAAGAGGATTTTGTCGGAATTGTGGAAGCTGTGTAGTGTAATTCAGATGTTGCAGGAATTGAGAAATGACAGACAGGATGTAAAGTCAGAGAAGTGAAAAGTTAAGCTCAAATAACTATAAATGTTAAACAGAAAAACAATCATAGGGATTCTGTTAATTTTTGTTTTTCCTGTATTCTCGTATTCACAGGGTAAAAGCGCATTTACCGGCGATCCTGAAAAATTCAGAGATGAACTCATCTCCTTTATGGGGCCTAACCTGAAGCCTGAACAGCTTATTAATCTCAATTCCTTTATCTCCAAATGGGATAGTACAGCCTTTAATGCAGAAAACAGAATAAAAATAATCGATATCTCCAGCCAGATGTCTGCAAGGAATATGAGACCTGTCCCCCATTTTATAGATTTCCTGACTACACTTGTCACATTTACAGAATATGTAAAGGACGAAAAATTCTTTACAAACTGGCTTACAGGACTAAGCGAGATAGCATTTAATCCCAGGTTTACTAATGACAACCTCCACAGGTATTATAGAAATACCGGATTGATGTTAACTGAGAATATTCTATACGAATCGGGAAGTGTAAGATGGAAAGTGAAAAACAGTGCAATAGGATTTCTTCATGATACTGTATTCTATGCATCCGTAACCAATGCCACACTCACATGCTATTCACAAAAAGACAGTACAGAGATTTATAATGTAACAGGGGATTATTATCCGGATATTCAGCTGTTTATAGGATCAAAAGGTCTGGTAACATGGGAGAAGGCCGGCTTTAACCGTAATGATGTTTCCGTTGAACTTGAAAAGTTTGTTATTGATATTACAAAGAACAATTTCACGCTTGATTCCGTAAACCTGAAGCATTCAACCTATTTCAAAGAACCGGTACTTGGGTCTCTTTCCGACAGGACAACAAGTTTCAGTTCTCCTGAAAAAGCAAATTACCCCCGGTTCACTACCTATGCCAAAGAGTTCAGGATTACTAATATGTTCAGGGGTGTCAATTATGAAGGAGGCCTAGCCTTTGAAGGTGCTAATGTTAAGGGTTCAGGGGAAAGATATACTCCGGCAAAAATAACCCTTTACAGAAATGACACTCTCTATCTTAAAATTAGTGCAATGGAGTTTATTTTCTCCAAGACAGGTCTTAACAGCCAGGAGACAGCAATGACATTGTATCTGGATAAAGATTCTATTTACCATTCAAATCTCGGATTTTCATACTTCGATGCGAACAGGCAGGTCAACCTTTTCCGGACTAATAACCCGATTTCCAAAAGCCCATATTTCAATTCATTCCATAATCTTGATATGTATTTCGAATATCTCACCTGGAATATGGATGAATCGAAGATCATTCTATCAAGGCCCAGAGGTGCAGCACTGGGTGAAGCTATGTTTGAATCAGTCTCATTTTTCAATACGAATGACTTCTTCAGGCTTATGGGCCTGGATGAATACCATCCCCTTAACAGACTTCTTAAATTTGCCGACTGGTACTATTCTGAGACTTTTCCTGTACCCGAGTTTGCAAAATGGCTGAACAAACCTGATGAATCTGTTACAGGACTTTGTATTGATCTCGCAAATAAAGGTTTTCTGTTTTATGACAGGACGAATAACGAAGTTACAATCAAGCAAAAAACAAAAGACTATCTTGACTCGTATGGCAAAAGAATTGACTACGATGTAATGAGAATTATAAGTTCAACAAAAGCTCCGCTGGATAATGCTACCCTTGATCTAACCAACTTCAATCTTACAGTGAACGGTGTAAATGGAGTGCTCCTTAGCGATTCACAACGGGTGGCAATGTTTCCATATAACAGGCAGCTTGTTATTGAGAAGAACCGCAGTCTTCGATTTGACGGGGTTGTTGAGGCAGGACTTTTCACTGTTTATGGAAAGAATTTCTCATTCAATTATGATACATTCAAGATCCGACTCCAGAAAATTGACTCTATAAAAATTTCTGTTGAAACGCAAGATAAGGATATGTATGGCAACCCCTTGATAAAAGAGATAGATAACCTTATCCAACTTGGTACAGCTGAACTTTATATTGACAATCCTGCCAATAAATCAGGGCTAAGAAGTTATAAAGAGTATCCGATAATAAATGCTGTTACTTTTTCATACATCTTCTATGATAAAATTCCTGGACTGGAAGGTATTTATCCTCAGAAAGATTTTTATTTCAAAGTAGATCCTTTCACCTATGAAAATATTGACCATTATACCTATGATGATCTAAACCTGTCAGGCGAGTTCTATGGTGGCAATATACTTAAGCCAATGAAAGAATTCCTCACCATTCAGGACAACAATTCACTGGGATTTAATATGATAATACCTGAAGAAGGTATCGATGTTTATGGTGAAAAGGCAAAATTGTATAATGAAATAAGCATGAGTAACAGTGGTCTGATAGGAAGCGGGAAAATGAAAAGACTTACCTCAACTGCAGAGGCAGAAGAGTTTCATTTCTTTCCGGATTCCATGATAACACAAGCTACAAAGTTCAATATTGAGAAGGATGCCGCAGGATTATTTCCTGTTCTCCGAAGTGAAGATGTTTCAGTAAAATGGCTGACTGAAACAGATGAATGGATTGCTGCAAATTCAAAGGGTAAGAAGTTTGACATGTTCGATAATGGCACCTCTCTTGATGGATCAGTAAATCTCACTCCTGCCCGGCTGATGGCTGAAGGTGCTATTGAAATGACTGATTCAAGGATCACATCAAGGATGTTCAATTTCAGATCAAATTCCATCAGGGCCGACACATCTGATTATAACCTTAAATCCAGATCAACTAGCGGTTATTCATTCATAGCCGAAAATGCCAGTACAGATATAAATTTCGATCTGCAGATGGCAAAATTCAGACTGAATACAGATTCATCAGTTGTAAAATTCCCGGAACTTCAATATATCTGTACAATGACAGATTTTGCATATAACATGCAAACAAGGATCCTTGATATGGAACAAAAAGGAAAATCCAATACACCACTTTTAACTGCCGATCAACTGCTCCGACAACCATTCTCTGACCTTGACAAACCGACATTCTTTGCAACAAATAACCTGGAGGATACCATTTCCTTCTCCTCATGGAAAGGCCGATATAATCTTGATCAGGAATTCGTTGAAGCTGAGAACATTAATTATATTCATATTGCAGATGCTCTCATTCAGCCTGACAGTGGCAAGATCAGGATTACCCGCAGGGCAAAAATCGAAACAATGCAGAATGCATATATCGCAGTGAATAATAAGCATTTACTTCACTCAGCTTCGGTCGACATTGAATCAACAAAGAGATATACAGGAAGTGGAATTTATGATTATGTAGATGAAAATAAGGAAATTCAACAAATCAGATTCCCGGAGTTATCTGTCGATACACTTACAACAACTGCAAAAGGAGTAATTCCTGAAAGTCAGCATTTCAAACTTAGTCCTGCATTCACATTTGCTGGTGATGTAGCACTTTCGGCCAGATCACAGCTTCTTACTTTTACGGGAGCAGCAGGCATAGTACACAATTGCAGCCAGATGATTTCTTATTCTATAAAATTCAAATCATCAATTGATCCTTTAAAGGTTCTCATCCCTGTAAGTGATAAGCCAAGAGATATAAATGACAACCTGGTATTTTCAGGTTCATATATTAATTCCGACTCGATACATATCTATCCGGCATTCCTTTCAGCACAAAAGTCATGGACTGATATACCTCTTGTAAATACAACCGGATATCTGTTCTTTGAAAAAGAAAAGGGGAGATATCTCATAAGCTCACTTGCCAGGCTAACTGATCCGGCTCTGAATGGAAATCTTATAAGCTTTGACAAGAACTTCTGTGTAATGTCAGGAGAGGGAACATTAAACTTTGGTACTAAGTTTGATCTTTTCCGGATGTCCGGCGCTGGTAATTACATCCACAATATGGATTCAGGAAATGTAAATCTTGAATCGATCCTGGCACTCGATTTTCATTTTTCCCCTGAAGCTCTCAAGATGATGGCTGACGAAATCAGGATGATGCCTACTCTGACACCTGTCAGTTTAAATTCAAATCTCTATAATAAAGGGATGAAGGACATCCTGGGTGTTGGTGCTGCGACACAGCTTAAGGAAGATATTGACCTTTTCGGAGCTACAAGAAATCTTCCTAAAGAGTTCACTTATGAGCTCCTCCTGAACGACGTTAAGCTATACTGGAATGAAGCTACTGCATCCTTCAGGTCAAAAGGAAAAATTGGTCTGGGGTTCGTTGGGCCTCAGCCTGTAAATGTTTATGTCGAAGGATATGTTGAAATACAGAAAAGAAGATCCGGAGACATGATGGATATTTATCTTAAAGCAGATGATGCAACATGGTATTACTTCTCATACTTCAGGGGTGTTCTTATGACCCAGTCAGGTAACTCTGCCTATAATTCCCTTATCACCACAATTAAGATAAACGACAGGAAACATCCTGAATCATCTGTACGTGTACCATATACTTATATGATTGCTGCTGAAGGAAGGCTCCAGAGTTTCCTGAGGCGAATGACAAGTGATGAACCAACTGAAGATGTGATCAGATAATAATCTTACCCCTTTCTCCGAGTTCAATTACATCAAGATCATGGATATTCTTGCCGTCGATCTGAAACCTGATGGCAGTCATATACTTGTGAAAGCCGTTGTAACCGGCTGCACCAGGATTAAGAAACAGGAATCCAAATCTCTTATCAAACATAACTCTTGTTATGTGTGAATGTCCACAGATGAATAAATCAGGTGGATTTTCTGACAACTTATTTCTTACCCTTACATCATAATTTCCTGGAGATCCACCGATATGTGTTACCCATACCCTTATTTCTTCAGCCATAAAATGAAGTTCTGACTTGTAGACCTTCCTCACAGACGCATCATCAATATTTCCGTAAACAGCTCTGAATGGCTTGAATTCAGCTAATTTTTCAGCTGTTTCAATATTTCCAATATCACCGGCATGCCATATTTCGTCGCAATTTTCAAAATGATAGAACAAACGGGGATGTATCCATCCATGAGTATCAGAAATCAGACCTATCTTCATTTTACAATTCTGTTGAATCTCAATAATGTACCAAACGATCGTAGCAATTTCAAAGTAACTAAAGAATTTCAGAATGCAGAAAAGTATGTCAATATTCTTAATTTTGCAGAAACAGTTGTCCATGCAGATATTCTTTGCTCCGGGAATCAAAGGTGATTCACATATACTTGATGAAACGGAATCCAGGCATTGCATCAGGGTTTTGAGAATGGCCAGAGGATTCCCTGTAAAACTGATAGACGGAAAAGGGAATCTGTATGAAGGAGAGATAAGCAATGCTGATCCAAAAAAATGCACAATAAAAATTCTGGATGTGAAATATGGTTTTGAGAAGAGAGATTACAGGCTTCATATTGCTATCTCACCACTTAAGAATCATGACAGATTTGAATGGTTCACTGAAAAAAGTGTTGAAATAGGATTGGATGAAATTACACCTGTTATCTGCAAGTTTACTGAGAAACAAACTATTAAGTCAGACAGGATTGAGAATATCATCATTTCAGCTATGAAGCAGTCCCTGAAAGCGTTGAAACCTGTTATCAACGAACCGGTGACCTTTGATGATTTTATTAAGCAGCAAACCGACGGAATAAAAATGATTGCCCATTGCAGGAATAACCCTGAACGGATTAAAATTTCAGAAGCCTGCGGGAAAGGTAACAATGCAACAATACTGGTTGGCCCGGAAGGAGACTTCAGTGAAGAAGAATTAACTTCTGCAGTAAAAAAAGGATTCATACCGGTCCATCTTGGAAAAAGCAGACTCCGTACAGAAACGGCAGGCATTGCTGCCTGCCATTCCATATATTTCATAAATCAGTAAGCATCTTTGCTTTCTATAACTCTTTCCTCCTATGTGAAGGAACATAATAAAACTCAGTGTACTGGCAGTTGCTGCAAACAACAGCATTGAATTTTTTATTCTGGATATTCATTAAACTGCTGAAAAGGTTCCCTGAGGTCCTGATATTGAAATTATTGCTGTCGGATGATCCGCACTTGGGACATGCATATTTCATTTGTCTTATCATTATTCAATATTATTATCTCGTGTTTTTATCTTCCATCTGCCCGATTTCTTTAGAGCCTGATCAAGTATGTATTCAATCTGACCGTTTGTGCTGCGGAACTCATCTGCAGCCCATTTCTCCAGCGATTTCAATTTTTCTGGATCCATCCTGAGAACAAATGGCTTCTTTTCACTCATATCAATTATGCAAGGTTCCTGTATTGACTATTGGTGTTGCATCTTTATCACCACAAAGGACAACCATCAGGTTACTGACCATTGCAGCTTTTTTCTCTTCATCCATATCTACTATATTTTTGTTCGAAAGCTGCTCAAGGGCCATTTCAACCATAGAAACTGCACCTTCAACAATCTTGAATCTGGCAGATACAACTGCAGCAGCCTGCTGCCGGCGAAGCATTGCATTTGCAATCTCTTCAGCATAGGCAATATAGTTTATCCTGGCTTCTATAACTTCTATACCAGCTATCTCAAGCCTTTCACGTATTTCCTTTTCAAGCTCATGATTAACCTCCTCACCTCCACTCCGAAGACATATTACTGCATCATGATCCTCAAAATTGTCATATGGATATGATCCGGCAAGCTTTCTAAGAGCCGCATCACTCTGAACAAGCACAAAATGCTGGAAATCATCAACATCAAATACAGCTTTGTAAGTTTCACGTACTCTCCACACAAGAACAAGTCCGATTTTAATAGGATTTCCTATTTTATCATTGACCTTGATCGGATCACTGTTGAAGTTCCGTGCCCTGAGAGACACCTTTCTTTTAATATAGAAAGGATTTACCCAGAAAAAGCCGTTTTCCCTTATAGTACCTTTATATGCTCCAAAAAGGACCATAACACAGGAACCGTTAGGATAGACTACTGTGAATCCAATAACAGTAAAGATAAACAGTAATGACAGTATAAGACCAAGCCAGATTATTTCAAAAACAAATCCGGCAATTGCACCACCGATAAACAAAAATGCTGCCAGCAGCGCCAGATAGCCCGAAACGGGTTTCTTTGGAAATTCGTGTTTCATTTTTATTGATATTATATTAATATCACAAAGATATTATTTTAAATTAATAAAAACAAAAAAAACACAGTTTTTTTACTGTGTTTTTAATTTTTCACTGATATCTGGCCTTTACCTTATCTATAAGCTTCCTGGTAATTATTGCTTCTGGTTCAGCTCTGAACTTTCTGAGCAAAATCATCACATCGTTAAAATCACGTTCAAAACCGAATGCATCTTCAATCAGATCCGCATCCTTAACATTGATATCCCGATATGCAACATAGTGTGTAGAAGTTAATCCCATAGGCATCGCTTTTTATAAGAAAACGCCTGTCAATTTGGATTATTGTATGGTTATTCAAAAATATTAACGACAATTACAGGAATCCTGAACAAATAATTTACGGTCTCCTGAGAGTCGAATGATTCATTTAGTAAAACCCTTAAAAGCGCCACGCCATCACATCAACAAGCCGTTACACCTCCATAACGTCACACCATCAAACCGTCATATAGTAATACCGACTAACCATTAATTTAGAGTCAGGCTTATTTTCCTTTCTTCCATTATTTTTCTCATATTTATCAATGCATATCTCATCCTCCCGAGAGCTGTATTTATGCTTACACCTGTTACATCGGCAATCTCCTTAAAACTCATGTCGGCGTAATGTCTCAGGATAACTACCTCTTTCTGATCTTCAGGCAGGTTGCTGATCATGGTCCGGATATCTTTCTGAATCTGTTTCCTGATAAGATCATTCTCAATATTGCCATCGGATAGTTTTGAAGAATTAAACAGGTCTGATTCATAATTATCATTTGAGATGGTATTCATCTGCTTGACTCTTCTGAAATTGTCAATAATAAGGTTATGAGCAATCCGCATTACCCAAGAAAGAAACTTGCCATTGTCTGAGTATTTACCTGCCTTTACTGACTGGAATACTTTAAGGAATGTATCCTGAAAGATATCTTCTGCAAGTGCCTGATCACGAATATAAAGAGATATATACGCGAAGACTTTGTTTTTATGACGGTGGATTAATTGTTCAAAGCAGACCTCCTCACCTTTTATGAACCTTGTTATGAGTTCATAATCGGAAATTACTTTTTTCATAACTCTCTCTTTTAATTAAACAGAGTAGAGATATTCTATAGGCGGTCCTCCTTTGTGTGATTAAATTTACTAATACAAAGAAACGAATTTTTTTGATTTGAAAGTATTACTTTTGCTTTTTATTAAAATTTTAACAATCAAACCACATATCCGGGATGCAGGGAGGAATAGAAATCAAGGGGGCCAGGGTACACAATCTAAAAAATGTTACTTTAACTATACCAAGAGATAAGCTTGTAGTTATAACAGGTGTTTCCGGTTCCGGTAAATCTTCACTTGCGTTCGATACCATTTATGCGGAAGGCCAGAGACGTTATGTTGAGAGCTTGTCAGCATATGCCAGGCAATTCCTGGGCAGGATGAATAAACCTGAAGTTGATTTTATTAACGGAATACCACCTGCAATAGCCATTGAACAGAAGGTAAATACACGGAATCCACGATCGACCGTAGGTACTTCAACTGAAATATACGATTATCTGAGGCTTCTTTATGCCAGAATCGGCAGAACATATTCACCTGTTTCGGGAAGAGAGGTAAAGAAACACAGCGTTGATGATATAGTAGATTATCTGGCTTCACTACCGGAAGGTACCAAAGTTGTTATTACATCATCCGGTCAGATCCCCGATAATATTGATATTGCCGAATACTTCTCGTTTCTTGAGAAGCAGGGTTTCATCAGGATAGAAAATAATGGAGAGATACTCAGGATTGATGAATTAAAATCATTCGGTAAATTCAAACCTGGTCAGATGATTAATATAGTCATTGACAGGTTAGTCATAAGTCATTCTGCAGATAGTTTCAGCCGGGCTGCTGATTCAGCACAAACTGCTTTCCAGAATGGCAAGGGTTACTGCCAGGTCCTGGTACTGGGTGAAGGTGAGATTAAGAGAGAAAGCTTCTCAAATCTTTTTGAGGAAGATGGTATACTTTTCGAGGAGCCAACCGAATACCTTTTCAGCTTTAACAATCCAATCGGAGCGTGCCCTGTTTGTGAAGGTTACAGTAAGATAATCGGTATTGATGAGAACCTTGTAATTCCAAACCATAATCTGTCTGTTTATGAGGACGCAATTGTATGCTGGAAAGGCGACACAATGAAAAAATGGAAGGAAAGGCTGATTTCAAATGCAGGATCATTTGACTTTCCGGTTCACAAACCTTATTACAAGCTTACTGATGAACAGAAGAGACTTCTCTGGACCGGTAACAGGTATTTTTATGGGTTAGACCGTTTTTTCCAGCACCTGGAAGAGAAGAAATACAAAATTCAATACAGGGTTCTTCTCAGCCGGTACAGGGGTAAAACGACATGCCCGGAATGCAAGGGATCGAGGCTGAGAAAAGAGGCAGGATATGTCAAAACCGGAGGGAAATCAATACAGGAGCTTTCATCCCTTCCTGTTGGAAAATTATTTGATATTATCTCAAATCTTGAGCTGGACGAGCATGATGCCAAAGTGGCTGAAAGGCTTATCAAAGAGATTCTTGTCAGATTAAGGTTCCTTATTGAGGTAGGATTGTCTTATCTCACTCTCGACAGACTATCCTCGTCATTGTCGGGTGGCGAATCTCAGAGGATCAATCTGTCAACCTCGCTCGGGAGCAATCTGGTTGGATCAATGTATATACTTGATGAGCCGAGTATTGGACTTCATCCACGCGATACCAATCTCCTGATAAATGTATTGAAAGAACTTCGTGACCTGGGTAATTCAGTAATTGTTGTGGAACATGAAGAAGAAATCATACGGGCAGCTGATGAAATTATAGATATGGGACCTGAAGCTGGAAGACTCGGAGGGGAGGTGGTATACCAGGGAGGTTTGAATCTTACATCTTCAAACAAATCATTAACCGCTGGTTATCTAAGCGGAAGACTTAGTATCCAGGCACCTGATGTGAGAAGAAAATGGAACAGCTACATAGAGGTAAAGGGTGCAAGGGAAAATAATCTGAAGAGTATTGATGTGAAATTTCCGCTTCACACAATTACTGCAGTCACAGGAGTAAGCGGGTCAGGTAAGTCAAGCCTTGTCACTGATATCCTCTACAGAGCCCTTTCAAACAGAATAAGCGGAAATAATCTGAAACCTGGTCAGTACTCTGATATTTCAGGAGATGTGGCTTTACTGACAGGTATTGAACTTGTTGATCAGAATCCCATTGGAAAATCAAGCAGGTCAAATCCGGTGACTTACCTAAAAGCTTATGATGAGATCAGAAAGCTTTTTGCAGAACTCCAGGCATCTGCTCAGAATAATTTCAGGGCATCGCATTTCTCATTTAATATTGAAGGAGGACGCTGTGAAGAGTGCCAGGGTGAAGGTATTATACGTGTTGAGATGCAGTTCATGGCAGATGTTGAACTTACATGTGAAAGTTGCAGGGGAATGAGATTTAAAAAAGATATTCTTGAGATCAAATACTATGGAAAGAACATCTATGATATGCTTGAAATGACAATTGATGATGCAATTATTTTTTTCAGTGCTCATCCCGGAAAAAGCGAAAAGAGAATTATTGAAAAACTGAAGCCTTTATCAGATGTCGGGCTGGGATATATTAAGATGGGGCAATCATCAAGCACTCTGTCAGGTGGTGAAAGCCAGAGGGTAAAACTTGCCTATTTTCTGAGCCAGGAACGCGGAAATGGTCACATTCTTTTCATATTTGATGAGCCAACCACCGGTCTGCATTTCCATGATATCAATAAACTGTTAAAATCACTGAATGCCCTTGTTGAACATGGTCATTCTGTTATTCTTATTGAACACAACCAGGAGGTAATAAAATGTTCTGACTGGATTATTGACCTTGGCCCGGAAGGTGGTGAAGAGGGTGGTTATGTGGTATTTGAAGGCAAACCGGAAGCGCTGGCTGATTATCCTGAATCCTATACAGGAAAATACCTGAAATCCAAATTACGATAAAAAAAGACGGCTGCTATAAAACCGTCTCTCAATGTTTATAATTCAGGAATATTTATTTCTTCATTTTAAAACCAAACATAATTGATACGCATCCGCTTGCAGGTGTGTCACCAGGCTGATTAAACGATGAAACCTTTACAATCAGCTTTAGCTGCTGGCTGGACTGAAGCTTGAAGTCCCAGGTTTTGGCGTAATTATTTTCCTTATTCGAATAGAGCACATTTTTGTTTGCATCCATTATACGAAATTCAATATTCGGAAGTTTATCCTCACCACATATTGCTACACGGTAATCCATATCTGAATAGAATGTTTTATAGAGTTCAGCTTCTTCTCCCTCAACGAGTACAGCAGCATGATAGTTTCCATCGTGAGTATAAGAACCAAGTTCTGGAAGGCAGACTTTTTTTGCGAATGCCTTACACTGTGCATTTGCGCTAATTGATGCAATCAACAGCAATGCCAGTACAGGAAATATTTTAAGTAGTCTCATAGTCGTAGTTATTTAACAAATGAATTTCTTATCTCACCTACTGTTTTTGAAAGCTCTAAGAATACTTCCGGAGTCATATCTGTTTGAACTTCTGATTTCAGAACCGTAGTGTTAGATGACTGATCAAACTCAGGACGAACGGGAGATGTAGTGATTTTAATCTTATCAAATACAACTTTAAGCTTATTTACCTGACCAATCAGCTCATCAACAGCAGGATCGCCCTTACTGCCTTCCAGAAGGTTTATAAGTATATCAATTGAAAGTTTCTGGTCTATTATCCTTGTCACAAGTTTATTACCGTTGAACTCCTTCATATCAACAAGCTGAGTGGAAATATAAAGCCCTTCAAACCAGCCTCCCACAAGAGTCATTGCTGCAATTGCAGGCTGACCGTTATCCTCAAGATATGAATTGGAATTCATGAAGGTCTCGCTAACGATCTCCATTATAACCTCACTATTGTTTATATTCTCTTCCAGTCTGTCAATGGTTGATTGTTCAATTGCTTTTAATATCCCAAGTCCGTCTGCCATTTTCTTGGCAGCATTCATATAGTCAATAATAAGCTGTGTCTGTTCATAAAGACTTGCAAAACTCAGGTCACATGTATATATACCCAGGTTGAGTGCCATACTTTTGTTTGTGACATATTTATTTACACTGCCAACAGGGTTCAGAAGCGACTCATCAAACCTTGCCCCGGCCGATTTTATAAGCATTGCCGATTCGAGTGGAGAAGGCAGTGCATTAAAAATCTTTTCTGCTTGCTTGATGTCTTCAT
Source organism: uncultured Rikenellaceae bacterium (assembly GCA_964387565.1). GTDB lineage: Bacteria > Bacteroidota > Bacteroidia > Bacteroidales > VadinHA17 > LD21. The sequence goes on from CAYLYN010000018.1 coordinate 18,538, forward strand.
ATACAGCCGTATTATCCTTAATTTCAACTGTAAGATCTTCTTTTGGAGCTTTTTCCCCACCCGATTTACAGCCTGAAAGAATAATGGTAAACAGGAATACTACCATCAAAAGCCCTGAAATCACTTTATGAATTCTATTCATGATGAACTTTTTTAATTAACAAACCTAATTTCGGACTAAATTAGTATTTTATTTTTATTTTTCAAAAACAGCCCTGTGAATAAAACGTAATTCTAAATTTACCGCTAATTAAATAATATGATGATCAAATCTGATGCCAAATTGAAAAAGCTGTCTGAAGTATTCAGGATGAATAACGGCAAGCTTATCACCCAGGCCATTGAATTACTTCGCAATGAGCAACCATTTGAAGGAGCCGTACGATTGCTCGTCTCTCTTTACGATAGTTCCACAGAAAAGGAAATTCTTAAAGCCATTGAGGATTTTATGAATGATATCAAAGACCAGACGGCTGCACCTGAAATAATGGCTGAAATAAAATATAAATGGAAACCTGGAACAACTAAAATGCTAGTCTCATCTTGCTGGCAATCAGGACTTGACTACACTGCTTATTTAACAGACATAGTCGGTGTATTTATGAGCTCAGATTATGCAACAGCTATCGAGTGTTTTACTGTTATAGGTGAATCAGCACCCGAACTCAGCCCCGGAAAAAGACAAACTCTGATAGCCCTGATCGATAATAAGATAGGTCTTCTGAACCCAGAAATGAAAAATCTTGCTGTTGAACTTAAGTCTGTTCTCAGATAAGTTCAAATGGATGATAGGTCAATAGTCAGTCGAGTGAGGAAAAATATTTCATAAACTGTGTCCTTTCAAACGTTTCCGGCCTTTTATAATTTTCCCAGTTTAGTTTCCCCCTGAATTCTTCTATGCTTTTAAAATTCATCTTATCCATCCATGCCAGGATTTCTTCATTCATTGTTTTCAGATAGGGAATCCCTTTTTGATAAAGGACTGAACAGACCTGGACTGATGACGCCCCGGCAAGAAGATACCTGACAGCATCTTCTCCTTTTCTGACTCCTGTGGAGGCAGAAATATCTAATTTGAAATCCTGACCACTTGCCATGGCAATCCACCGGAGAACATATCTTCTTTCCTCAGCAGTACTGAATACAGGAGCAGCCACAATTTCCATCTTGTTAACATCAATATCCGGTTCATAAAACCTGTTGAACATTACAACCCCCTGCAATCCTCTCATATAAAACTGATCCAGCATGAAAAGAAGGTTTGAAAATCGTGGTCCTATCTTGAATGCCATAGGTATCCTGACTGTTTTATTGAGTTTCTCAATTAGGTTGAAATATACTTTTTCGCACTCTCCAGATGATTCCTTACTGTCGGTTGGCATGAAAAACACATTTACTTCAAGGGCTTCTGCTCCTGAATCTGATATTTTTTCAGCAAATTCTGTCCATCCTTCAGAGGAGAAACAGTTTATACTAGGGATAACCGGTATAGAAAGTTCATTTTTTGCAGTCTTGATAAGTTCAATATATTCATCAACAGAATATGATTTTGTATAGTAGGCGATATAGTCATCTGCCTCCGGATATCCTGCTGGAACCTGAACTGCGTTAATACTGTGCATAATCTGTTCCTCAAACAGTGACTTCAGGACAACAGCACCTGCTCCATATTTTTCAGCCTCTTTAAGATGATCAAGTGAGGAGGTCAGCCTGCTGCTGCTCACAATAAGAGGGCTTCGGAGATCTAGTCCAAGGTAAGTAGTTTTAAGCTTGTTCATTTGTTTTATTATTTTTTATTAAAATCTGTCGCCGAATAACATGCTTCCTATTCTGACCATAGTACTGCCTTCCTCAATAGCAACCTTGTAGTCACCTGACATACCCATCGATATCTCCCTGAAATGGGTTCCTATATTGAAGTATCTTTTTTTAAGTATTTCAAAACAGTTCCGGAGATAACCAAATTCCTTTCTCACTTTGGTGTAATCATCTGTATATGTAGCCATACCCATCACGCCACATATCCTGAGATAGGGAATAGTATTATGTTGCTGATTTTCAAGACCATTAACTAACTCATCCATGCTGAAACCAAATTTTGTCTCTTCTTCTGCTATATGTATCTGCAAAAGGCAGTTAATAACCCGGTTTATTTTTGAAGCTTCATTATTTATTACTGAAAGTAGTCCGAATGAATCAACAGATTGAATCATACTTATAAAGGGGACTATATATTTTACCTTATTTTTCTGAAGATGGCCAATCAGATGCCATTCCACATCCCAGGGGACAAGGTCTTTCTTTCCGAGCAATTCCTGTACACGGTTCTCACCGAAGCATTTCTGTCCATCATTGTATGCATCAAGGATATCTCTTACTGGTTTTGTTTTTGATACAGCAACAAGCTTCACATTCGGGGGAAGTTCTGCTCTAAGCTTTGCAATATTTGAAGCTGTATCTGACACAGATGATTATCTATTTGTTTACATTATCATGTCAGAAGATGGATAACCAGACCGCTGCGAAGCTTAGGTTCAAACCATGTGGTCTTTGGAGGCATAATATTTCCGCTGTCGGCAATAGTAATCAACTGTTTCATTGATACGGGAAAAAGGGCGAAAGCTACTTTCATTTCCCCGCTGTCAACTCTCTTCTTAAGTTCACCCAAGCCTCTGATTCCACCAACGAAATCGATCCTTTTAGATCTCCTCAAATCCTGAATATCAAGTATAGGACTAAGTATATGATTGGTTAGTATTGTCACATCAAGTACACCAATAGGGTCATTGTCATCATAAGTACCTTCTTTTGCCGTCAGGCTGTACCATTTTCCTTCAAGATACATTGAAAAGTTGTGCAATGCTGAAGGTTTATAAATTTCTGTACCCTTGTCGATTATCATAAATGATTTCTCAAGCTTCCGGAGTAAATCCTCTGCTGTATTGCCGTTAAGGTCCTTTATTGTTCTGTTATAATCGATAATCTGCAGCTGGTTATCAGGGAAATGAACTGCCAGGAAGTAGTTATATTCCTCAGTGCCATTATGTTTTGGATTAGAATCCATCTTTTCCTTTCCGACAAGTGCTGCTGCAGCTGTCCTGTGATGACCATCAGCCACGTAGGTATAAGGTACTCTGGTCGCAAACAATTTTTCCAGGTTCCTGTTGGTTTTAACATCATTTATCACCCAGAAACAGTGACCAAAACCATCTTCAGCTGTAAAATCATATTCAGGTTCAGATGAAGTCACTGTTTTTTCAACGATATCATCTATTTCCTTTACAGCAGGATATGCAAAAAAAACAGGTTCAATATTTGCATTATTAACCCGGACATGTATCATCCTGTCCTGTTCTTTATCGGGACGGGTAAGCTCATGTTTCTTAATAATGCCATTAAGGTAGTCGCTTACTGCTGCACAGCCAACAATTCCATACTGAGTACGGCCATTCATTGTCTGCGCATAAATATAGAACATCGGATCACTGTCCTGAACCAGCCAGCCTCTCTCCTGCCACATCCTGAAGTTTTCTGCTGATTTGTCGTAAACAACCTTTGAATGAGTATCAGTACCGGCTGGCAGATCAATTTCAGAACGGGTAATATGCAACAAAGAACACTCTTTCCCTTTTGCCATCATCGCGGCTTCTTCTGAATTCATTACATCATATGGAAGACATGCCAGATCTGCTGCTATTTCCCGCGGTGGTCTGAGTCCCCTGAAAGGTTTAACAATTGCCATATTCGGATATTTCAGTTTATTCTATTTATTGATTCTGAAAGTTTCATTTCCATTAATGAAATAGTCGACTATCTGTCGTGCGGCTGCAACACCGGCATTTATATTAGCCTCCTCTGTCTGGGCACCCATTTTTTTTGCAGTGAAAAGGTATCTCCCTTTAAACTTTTCCTTAAAGATATTACTGCATTCCGGTTCCACATCAGAAAGATAAACCATATCAGGCCTCTCCTCAAAAATCCTTATGAGTCCATCCTCATCAATTAACTCTTTACGCGCCGTATTGACAATAATGGCAGGAGAAGGCATTTTTGACAGGAGATCATAACCAACTGATTTTCTTGTAGCATTATTAAGCGGAAGGTGAATGGATACAAAATGACATATCCTGTACATCTCCTCAGCCCTTTTCAGCACCTTGATACCGTATTTTCGTATCTCTGTATCAGGAATAAATGGATCATATGCATAAACATACATAGAAAATCCTTTAGCTATCTCCACGACAAGTTTGCTTACATTTCCGAAGGCATGAAGTCCTATTGATTTTCCTCTTAGTTCTGTTCCCATTTTCCCATTAAAACCTCCTCTAACATGGTGAAGCAGCATTGCAAACACCAGTTCGGCCACAGCATTTGAGTTCTGCCCCGGAGTATTCATGGCAATTATTTTATTTGCTGTACATGCCTCCAGATCAATATTATCGTACCCTGCACCTGCCCTCACAACAATCTTAAGCTTGTTTGCAGCCTCCAGGATTTCCTTAGTAACAAGGTCACTTCTTACAATAAGCCCGTCAATATCTGATACAGCATCGAGTAACATTTCCTTACTCTTGTAGTTCTCCAGCAAAATGAACTCAAATCCGGCTGAATCAAATACCTCGCTAATAGAACTGACAGCAACGGGAGCAAAAGCCTTTTCAGTGGCAAGAAGTATTTTCATAAGAAATGTCGTTTGTTTAACATTTAACAGACAGAGATTAGATCCTGAATTTCCTCGATCAGTTTTTTGATTCGAATTCCTTCATTACACTTACAAGTGCCTTAACACTCTCAACAGGCAGTGCATTGTAGGTTGAAGCCCTGAATCCTCCCACTGATCTGTGTCCTTCAATTCCAAGCATCCCCTCTGATTTTGCAAATTCCGAAAATGGCTTTTCAAGATCTTTATAATTATCATTCATTACCCAGCAGATGTTCATCAGAGACCTGTCATCATGATCAGGTATTGTAGGTTTAAAGAGTTTATTCCGTTCAATCTCATCGTAAAGGATAGCTGCTTTCTCAACATTTCTTTTCTGGATTACACTTATTCCACCAAGATCCTTAAGCCATCTCAAAGTCTGCTGGGCTGCAAAAACTGTAAAAACAGGAGGGGTATTGAACATTGACTCTCCTTTAATATGGACCCTGTAATCAAGCATTGAAGGGAGTGTCCTTGATACTTTGCCCAGAATATCTTCTTTGACAATAACAAATGCCATGCCCGCAGGAGCGAGATTCTTCTGAGCACCTCCGTATATCAGAGAATATTTTGAAACATCCACAGGTCTGCTGAAGATATCAGATGACATATCTGCCACAAGAGGCACTTTCACATCAAGATCCTTCTTTATCTCAGTTCCATAAATTGTGTTATTGGTTGTTATATGGAAGTAATCAGCATCATCCGGAATATTATAATTTTTAGGAATGTAATTGAATAACTTATCCTTTGAAGAGGCTACCTCAACAGCTTCACCTAAAAGCTTTGCCTCTTTTAAAGCTTTGCCGGCCCATTCACCAGTATTCAGGTAAGCCGATTTCTTCTCCATTAAATTCATCGGAACCATGCAGAATTGCATACTTGCTCCTCCCCCCAGGAAAAGAACCTGGTAGCCTGAAGGTATATCAAGAAGTTCCCTGAAGAGGGAAATTGTATCGTTCATGCAGGCTACAAATTCCTTACTCCTGTGTGATATCTCCAGAACTGAAAGACCTGTTCCGGCAAAATCTTTAATCCCTTCAATTGACTTTTCAATTGTGTACTGCGGAAGGATTGAAGGACCTGCATAAAAATTATGTTTTTTCATATATTGTTAGTGTTTTTAAGTTTAAAACATCCTAAATTTATTAATATAACAAAAATATAAAATATTTACTTATCGCTGGAAGCCAGCTTAAATCGATGATATTTAGTGATTTAAACTTACAAGAAATCCATTTTTCATGACCGGTATCTTATCTGTAAATCCGGTTGTTAGGCAGAAGTCAATACAGTCATCCAGCTTTTTATCTTTAAGCCTTGTACGTTGTGCAGCTTTTTCTATATATCCTCTTAAATCTGATTTCGCTAATGACCAGAGGTCTATTGCTGCAAGGGTCGAATCGCAGATAGTGAAATATTTTCCGGTCAGTAAAAGCTGATGAGCCATTGCTCCTGCAAATACTGTATCTTCCAGATTAAACCTGTTCTTCCAGCCTGCGCAGAATAGCATTACATTTTTATCCTGATCAAAGAGCCATTTCAGCAATGCTTCAATATTCAGAAAAGAACCAACTACAATAAGTCCGGCTGTAGCTGCCTTATTAATAATACCAGTACCATTTGTTGTACTATAGACAATAGTTTTTCCCTTTACTCTTTCAGAAGTAAAATTAAACGGAGAATTTCCAAAGTCGGCAAAGTCGAGTACATAGCCATCCCTTTCAGCAGCTACCAGATATCCTTTATTTTTATAAGCTCTGGCTTCTTCGACACCAGCAACTGGAATAATTGACTCTGCCCCATTAGCAAAAGCAGTACATATTGCAGAAGATGCTCTCAGAATATCAATTACTACAACAATGGCTCCTTCATTAAGTTCAGGTTCATACAAAGCCGGCGAAAAACATGTATCTAGCCTCCTGGATAATTCTTTCATTCCTCAGGATTTATTGTAAATAGGCAGACTGACAACTCTGGCTTTAAGGTCTTTAGAACGAATTCTGATAAATATTTCGGTATCAGGTTTCCAGTATTCCTTAGTAAGATAAGCCATCCCGATACCCTGTTTCATCATAGGGGACATGGTTCCGGATGTCACTTCTCCAATAATTTCACCATGTTTATTAACTACTTCATAATGCTGTCTGGGGATCCCACGGTCAATCATAACAAAACCTTTAAGCTTCCGGCTGACTCCATCATCTTTTTGTTTCAGCAGCAATTGTTTATCAATGAAATCCTTATTACCATTAAATTTGGTGATCCATCCCAATCCGGCTTCTATCGGAGATGTTTCGTCGGTAATATCATTACCATAAAGGCAGTAGCCCATCTCGAGGCGAAGTGTATCTCTGGCTCCAAGCCCCACCGGCTTTATTCCAAACTCTTCCCCGGCACCGAAAACAGCATTCCACAAAACTTCAGCATCTGCATTTCTTACATAGATTTCACATCCACCAGCACCGGTATACCCTGTAGTGGAGAAGATGACATCTTTAATCCCTGCAAATTCAATCACTTTGAAGGTATAGTAATCCATATCTTCTACCTTAATCTCTGTAAGCTTCTGCATTGCTTTCAGCGCAAAAGGACCCTGAACCGCCAGCTGAGCAATATCATCTGAAGCATTGATAATGTCTTTCCCCGGGATCATACCGAAGCGGGATGTATTGGCCAGACACCAGTTCCAGTCCTTTTCAATGTTTGCAGCATTCACAACCAGCAGGTATTTCTCTTCATTAAACCTGTAAACAAGTAAGTCATCCACTATGCCTCCTCTTCCATTCGGGAAGCAGGAATACTGAATTTTGCCATCTATAAGGGTTGAGACATCATTGGATGTGATATATTGAAGGAAATTCGATGCTGATGGCCCTGTAACCCAGAATTCACCCATATGTGAAACATCAAAAACACCAATTTTCTCTCTGACAGTTATATGCTCATCATTAATTCCCGAAAACTCCACCGGCATATTGTAACCGGCAAATTCGACCATTCTGGCACCTGCCTTTATATGGAAATCTGTAAAAGGAGTACTTTTCATAATAACATGAATCAAAATATTAAAGAATTGTCAACTTAACCAATAATGCTGCAAAACAAATAAAGATTTTCTCCAAAATGTCTGATGATTATCAGAATTTCAGTACAAATTGATCTTCCTTCAAAAAAAATTGACTTTTCCTGTCACCAGGTTCAATTCCCGATGGAGATAATGGCTCAGGATCTTCAGATTCAATATTGTCAACAGGAGAAACCACCAGTGATGAATCACTTTCCCGCAGAAATGAGATTGTATCAGCCTCAACCAGGCTGTCCAATTCAGCAGGTTTCTCAATCTCATTCTTAGATGGCCCTGATAATATTCTTCCTTTGTATATATCAAATGCACCAAATCCTCCGCTACGGTTTGATGCAAAGTAGAAAGTACCTGACATTGACCCGGGAGAAGTATGAAATAATTCATCCCAGGCGCTGTTAAGGGGGATTCCGGCATTTACAGCAGGTTGCCATGTGCCATCATTATTTCTGACACTGAAAAAGATATCGAATCCTCCCATACTGTTGTGTCCTTTTGAACTGAACCATAGAGTATCACCTGATGATGAAAAGCTTATAGCCATTTCATCATAAGAGGTATTAACAGTTGGGCCGGCGTTCTGAGGTTTTGACCATTTCCTGTCAGAAAGCTTTTTTATGAAATAAATATCATATCCTCCCAAATTGTCTTTTCCATCATCTGTAACATAATATATTTCGTCACCTGATGGTAAAAAAGCTATTGAGATCTCTGACTTGAATGAATTTATGCTGTATGGCAGGCTTTCCGGTTTCCTCCAGTCTCCTTTTCTGTTTTCCGAAACCAGAATGTCGCCACCATTTTCGTATCCCGAATAAACGTATAGTTTTGTCTCTGCAGAATCTATATACAAAGGGCTTTCATTATATTCAGTTACCAGGTTATCACCTGCAATTTCAGCCATACCCCACATCCCGTTTATCAGCCTTGAAAAATAGATATTTCCGTCTTTCCTTTCCAAACCGGAGGAAGCCACAGATTTTGCAGTTTCTCGCTCTGATCCGAAATAGATGGTTTGACCATCCCAGGTAAAAACAGGTGAAAAATCATCGCTATCTGAATTAATATTTGCACCCAGATTGGTTACTTCAATATTTACTGAATCTTTTGTAAGATCAATCGCAGCATTACATTCTTCGATAAATTTTCTTGCCAGAATAAGATTGTTTTCAGGTTTTTTCCCTTTTGATTTGATGTAAGTTGTAAGTTTTTCAATTGCCGCATAAAAATCTCCTGTGTATTGGAGAGCCCGCCCTGTATAAAGCAGAATGTCATCTGAAACATCATTTTTCGTCTCAAGCGCTTTCAGAAAAAATCCGGCAGCTTCCTCTTTGCGATCGGTATAAATCGCTGTAATACCTATTTTATAGTTAAGTTCAGCGTTTGAATTATTATAAGCTACAGCCTGGATATAATGTTCGAATGCATTATTATAATAAAAACCTTTCTTTAAATATGCGGCATCACCTGCGATAACGTGCTCCCATGCCTGCCTGAAACCTGCCTTACCGATCCGGAATTCCTTTCTTTTAATCTTTAAATCTTCCTGCGCTGATGATGATCTGATAATAACAAATAAAAATATAATCAGCAACCTGACCAACTTACTCATATTGGAAATTTTTAGTACCTGTAAAATTAGAATTTTTTTAGCTCCTCGGGATTTTTTATGATCAATAGTTAATAATCAGTTTATTCACAGAACATATTTTTCTATATTTGTTATTTAGTGAATAAACATTTTTGATAATCAAAATGTTCAGCTTCAGATGGTATATAAATACATAAATCCGGACTACCTGGATTCAATATCCGGTGACGATCCTCATATGATCGAAGAACTTGTAAATATGTTCAGGGACCAGGTTAAAGAATTCCATGAGGAAATGAATAATCTTTACGCACAGAAGAACTTTATGCTTCTTGGTATGCTGGCTCATAAGGCAAAATCATCAATTGCCATAATGGGGATGACTGAGCTTGCTTCCATGCTTAAAACATTTGAATTATCAGCTAAAGAGGGAAAAGACACTCAATTATACATGTCATATATTAACAAGTTTGGAGAAGATACAAAAGCTGCCATTTCTGAGCTTGACGACCTGGTTAAAGTACGTTTAAATAAGAGATGATGATAAGTATTGAGAAAAGAGATAAAATTGATATCGTAACGTTTCCTTCAAACAAAATAAATGCCCTTATTACTGATGAGATAAGGGACGAGATAAACAAGCTGTCAGAAACTTCAAATTCAAAAATTATTATTGATCTCCAGGGGGTTGAATATATTGACAGTTCAGGCTTCAGCTGTTTCCTTTCGGCAATGCGAACTGTAAGGAATAATTATGGAGTGATGAAGTTCGCCAATCCAGATCCGAAAGTAATGGAACTATTAAAAATGCTACATCTGAATACAGTCTTTCAAATATTTGACAATCTTGATGAATGTATAAGGTCTTTCAGGTAAAATAAGAGCAGTTTTAAGCTCTTTTATTCTCTTTTAAAAATAAGTCTCCCATTCTCCACACTTATAACAATCTTCTGCTCCCCTGAGATTCTACCGCTTATTATCTCTTTTGACAGCTCATTTATTATTTCTTTCTGTATCAGTCTTTTAACAGGCCTGGCGCCTAATTGAGGGTCAAAACCATGGTCGGCCAGCCAATGAATGGCAGAATCATCTGCTTCCAACTCAAGTTTGTACTCTTCAAGAAGATTCTGAACATTATGCAACTGAATTCTGACGATCTCACCTATCTGTTCAGGATTCAGTGGTCTGAACATTACAATCTCATCGATCCTGTTGAGAAACTCAGGTTTAAGAGTTTTTCTCAGAAGCATGAATATCTCATTTTTAAGAATTTGTTCATCATTATTATTAAGGATGTTCTTCCATGTCTCCATCCTGTCGCGTATTAATTCAGATCCAAGGTTTGAAGTCATTATCACGATTACATTTCTGAAATTGATTGTCCTTCCTTTGTTATCAGTGAGTCTGCCTTCATCAAGAACCTGGAGAAGCAAGTTGAACAGATCAGGATGAGCCTTTTCTATTTCATCAAGTAAAACAACAGAATAGGGCTTATGTCTTACTGCTTCCGTAAGCTGTCCACCTTCATCATATCCAACGTATCCGGGAGGTGCTCCGATAAGTCTTGATACGGAGTGCCTCTCCTGGTATTCCGACATATCAATTCTTGTTAACAGGTTTTCATCATTAAAGAGGAATTCCGCCAGTGCCCGTGCCAGTTCAGTTTTTCCAACCCCTGTGGTTCCAAGAAATATAAATGAACCTACCGGTCTCTTCTGATCCTGTAAACCTGCACGTGAACGACGAACTGCATCTGCAACAGCAGCAATTGCTTCATCCTGGCCTACCACCCTCTTATGAAGTTCCTCCTCAAGCCTCAGAAGCTTTTCCTTCTCACTCTCCAGCATTTTTGAAACAGGTATGCCTGTCCATTTTGATACGATAGATGCCACATCCTCCGATCTGACCTCCTCCCTTATAAGAGAGCCTTTGCATCTTTTTTTCTCGATCTGCTCCTTAAGCCCTGATATCTCATTTTCAAGCTCCACAATCCTTCCATATCTTATTTCAGCTACCTTGCCATAATCTCCGCTCCTCTCTGCTTTATCAGCTTCAAATCGAAGTGCTTCAACTGCCTCTTTTTTGGTCTGAATCGATTCTATCATCTCCTTTTCTGATTTCCATCCTGCAGTAAGCTCATCCCTTCTTGACTGTATTTCAGCAAGATCTCTTGAAATTTTATCAACTTTGAGTGTGTCTCCGTCTCTTTTCAAAGCCTCTTTCTCGATCTCCAGCCTGGTTATTGCCCTGTCAGCTTCATCTATCTCTTCAGGTACTGAGTTCATCTCAAGTCTCAATCGTGAAGCTGCCTCATCAATAAGGTCTATTGCCTTGTCGGGAAGAAACCTGTCTGTAATGTACCTGGTTGACAGGTCAACAGCCGCTATTATTGCTTCATCGCGTATTATGACTTTGTGATGGGTTTCATATTTTTCCCTTATCCCCCTAAGGATAGAGATCGTATCTTCCCTGTCAGGTTCATCAACCATAACCATCTGGAATCTCCTCTCAAGGGCCTTATCCTTTTCAAAATATTTCTGGTATTCGTTAAGGGTTGTCGCCCCGATAGCTCTCAGTTCTCCCCTGGCAAGCGCTGGTTTCAAAATATTGGCAGCATCCATTGCTCCTTCTGATTTTCCGGCTCCCACAAGGGTATGAATTTCATCGATAAAAAGTACAATATCACCTTCAGAACCAATCACCTCATTCACAACTGATTTTAGTCTTTCTTCAAATTCCCCCTTATATTTTGCACCTGCTATGAGAGCCCCCATATCCAGTGAAAAAATTATCTTTGATTTAATATCCTCAGGTACATCACCTCTTATTATTCTGTGTGCAAGTCCCTCTGCTATGGCAGTTTTACCCACACCCGGCTCTCCAATAAGCAAAGGATTATTTTTAGTTCTTCGGGTAAGGATTTGCAGGATTCTTCTTATCTCATCATCCCTTCCGATAACCGGATCAAGTTTACCCGACCTGGCCATCTCATTAAGATTTATTGCGTACCTGTTCAGGGCATCAAAAGTGTCGTCAGCAGTCTGACTATCAACCGTTGCTCCTTTCCTTAGTTCAAGAACGGCAGCTTTAAGCTCTTTCATTGTAACTCCATGATCCTTAAGGATATGAGCAGTTTTTTCATTAGTATCTAAAATTCCCATCAGCAGATGTTCTGCAGTCACAAATTTATCCTTCATGGCGGAGGCATGGTTACCGGCTTTTCGGATGGCTTCCGATGCATTTGCCGAGACATATGTATCGGCTCCCGTTACCCTGGGGTATGTATCTATCAGCTTGTCAAGCTGTTTTTCAACAGATGAGACATTCACACCCAGTTTTCCAAATATAAAACCCGTTATAGTATCAGCTTCACTCATGACCCCTTTAAGGAGATGAGCGCATTCAACTGCCTGCTGTCCCTTCGAGCCAGCTATATTAAAAGCCTGTTGAACAGACTCTTGTGCCTTTAATGTAAAATTATTTAGATTCATATTCTCTTTGTTTGAAGATATAATCCTCAAAATTTTTGCCAGCACTGTTTACAGACAGCTGATTTGTCGTTTTGACATGAGTAAACAGTACTTCTTATGTCAAACTGGCAATTATTAAAGTTATATTTGATGCAAAAGAAATTATTATGAGCAAACTTCTCTGGAAACCCGGGACAATGATATATCCTCTTCCGGCTGTTATGGTCAGCTGTGGATCTGTACCTGAGGAATATAACATAATTACAGTTTCATGGACCGGAACCATATGTACTGATCCGGCTATGTGCTATATATCTGTAAGACCCGAAAGACACTCTTACAGAATCATAAGAGATAATGGGGAGTATGTTATTAATCTGACAACCAGGTCACTTGCTTTTGCTACCGACTGGTGCGGAGTTAAATCAGGTTCCAGATATAATAAGTTTAAAGAGATGAAACTGACTCCTGTTCCGGCATCGAAAATCAATGCACCTCTGATTTCTCAATCACCTGTTAACATTGAGTGCATTGTCAGAGAGATAAAGGAACTTGGAACGCACCATATGTTTATTTCAGAGGTAGTTGCAGTAAATGCAGATGAAGCCCTTGTTGATAAAAAAACAGGTCTGTTCAGATTAAACGAGGCTGTTCCTGTCTGCTATTCACATGGAAAGTATTATGAGACAGGTGCATTAATTGGAAAATTCGGATTTTCTGTAGAAAAGAAAAAGAGAAGTTGAATGCAGAATCAGAATTAAGCTAATGTTAGTAAACAATTACCCTAAATATTTGAAGCAAAAAACAATTTTCATATCTTCAATGCGGAAATAAACGTGATTTACCATGAGTGAGAAGATCCTTGAAACACTGATGCAATTATTTGCTATCATTGCCAAACCTCAAAGTAATGACAGCGAGAGAAGGGGCGTCGTAGAGGCATTTCTGAGACGGCTTCTTAACCAGGAGCTTGTTCAGCAGTACCTGTCAACATACGACGCTGCCTACGAGGAAGCAAGAAAGAAACTTGAAAAGAGCAGTGCTGAACGTCGTGAAGGAGCTATTGCAATAAGGATTAGGAAGTTATGCAAAGAAATAAATGAGCAGGGACAGCTTGCACAGGAGCAAAGGATTGTCGTTGTAATACAGGTTCTGGAATTCTGTAAATCAGGCGGTGGAGAGGTCAGCCAGCTGGAACTCGGATTCATAAGTACATTAGCTGAAGGTCTTAATATAACTACTGAAGAATATGAGTTTATTGAGAAGTTCGTTCTGAATAGTTTCGACAATATACCTGCCACATCCAACCTCCTAATTATCAATGGAATTGCAGAATACAATCAGGGTGAAGCCAAGCATGTTTTAAAAGAACAGCTAAAAGGTCACATCTGGGTCCTGTTTGTTCAATCGGTTCAGATGTATTTTGTCAGGTTCAAGGGATGTGGTGAACTTTCGATGAACGGACAGCTGTTACAGGAAGAAAAGGTATATCCTTTCAGCCAGGGAGCTGCAATTAAAGGCTATAAGATCACTCCTATATATTACTGGGATGTGACAATGCAGTTTCTGAAAGAGGAGTTTATGGCCTCAAGAGTTGTATATGAGGTCAACAACCTTGAATACAGGTTTAAAAACGGCAAGGTTGGTATTCACCATATGAGCTTCAAGGAGGAATCCGGCAGAATGGTTGGTATAATGGGTGCCAGCGGTGCTGGAAAATCTACATTACTAGGCGTTCTGAACGGCACCAATTCACCCTATGACGGTGAAGTACTGATTAACAATGTCAGTATTCATAAAGAGAAGGAAAAAGTAAAGGGGTTAATTGGCTATGTATCACAGGATGACCTCCTTATCGAAGAACTGACTGTTTTTGAGAATCTATATTATAATGCCAAGTTATGCTTCGACAACCTTACTGAAGAAGAGATTATTGCAAGGGTTGACAATGTACTTAAGAACCTTGGACTTTATGAGATCAGGGACATTCAGGTAGGTAGCCCCCTGAACAAGAAAATCAGCGGAGGCCAGAGAAAGAGATTAAATATATCTCTTGAACTGATTCGTGAACCAGCAATTATGTTCCTCGATGAGCCAACATCCGGACTTTCATCACGTGATTCTGAAAATATTCTTGACCTGCTGAAAGAATTAGCCAGGAAAGGCAAGCTGCTGTTCATTGTAATACACCAGCCTTCATCGGAGATATTCAAGATGTTTGATAAGCTGATTATTCTTGATACCGGTGGCTACCTTATTTACAATGGCAATCCGATTGACTCAATCGAATATTTCAAGAGAAAGATTGAACAGGCGAATTATAACGAAAGTGAATGTTATGTCTGTGGCAACGTAAATCCCGAACAGATATTTAACATTGTAGAAACAAAGGTCTTCACAGAAAGTGGTCAGCCAACCGAAGTCAGGAGGATCTCTCCGGCCGACTGGAGGAATCTTTTTGCCTCAGAAAACAAGGAGGATATAAGGGAACCAGGTGGGGCTATCCCTGAAATAAACTTCAAAACTCCGAATAAGCTTAAACAGTTTATCGTCTTTACCAAGAGAGACATTCTCTCTAAAATTGCCGATACCCAGTATCTTCTGATCACTCTGCTTGAAGCGCCTGTGCTTGCTTTCTTTCTGGCTTTTCTGATAAAATATTTTGACGAGAGCGTAAAAAATGCACATTATACTTTGTATGAAAACAGTAACCTGCCGGTATACCTTTTCATGTCAGTAATTGTTGCAATATTCATGGGACTGACAGTGAGCGCAGAGGAGATCATTAAAGACAGAAAGATCCTGAAGAGAGAGGCTTTCCTGAACCTCAGCTGGAACAGTTACCTGATGTCAAAGGTCTTTGTTCAGTTCGGTATATCTGCCATCCAGGCTTTCACTTTTGTCCTGGTCGGTAACGGCATAACCGAGATCCGGGGAATGCTGTTCGAATACTGGCTTGTTCTTTTCACCTGCTGGGCAGGAGCCAATATGCTCGGACTGGTTATATCTGACAGCTTTAAGGCAGTAGTCACAATATACATACTCATACCTTTCCTTGTTATTCCACAGATAATCCTGAGCGGAGTAATGGTAAAATTTGAAAAACTCAATCCCAATATATCATCTCCCAGTTCAATACCATTCTATGGTGAATTCATAACCGCCCGCTGGGGATATGAAGCCCTGGCAGTTAATCAATTCATTTACAATAAGTTCGAAAGCCAGTTCTATGATTATGAAAAAATGAAGAGCCGGGGTAACTTCAAAAGGAATTTCTGGTGTACTGAAATGAAATCAAAGGTGGAATCGATTTCCAATACCCTTAAAAAGGGTGAGAAAAATAATGATCTGGAAAATAACCTTACAATTGTCAGGAATGAGATCAGAAAAGAAATGGCATTCCTCCCGAAATTAAAATTTGATTACCTCGATGCTTTAACTCCTGATAAAATAAATCCTGATGTAATTACTGCTGCCTTAAACTATATTGAATTACTAAGAAGGTACTATATCGATTATTATAATTTTGCAGACAACAAAAGAAATACCCTGATAAGCAAGCTTGAAAAGGAGGAAGGTAACAGATACCTTTCATTGCGTGACAAGCATCACAATGAAGCTCTTGAGGAGTTTGCCGTAAATAAAAATGAGACAGTTACAATAATTGAATATAATGGAGAATTAATCCAGAAAATGGATCCGATCTTTCTTGATCCTCAGTATCCGTTTATCAAGGCACATTTCTATTCCCCCACCAAAAAGATATTCGGTAACTATATTGACACGTATATAGTAAACATAATAGTGCTCTGGATAATGACTTTTTTCCTGTACCTGGCTCTCTATTTCAGAGTGCTTAAAAGACTACTCGACTCAGGTGAAGTAATGATGGGTAAAAAGTTCAAAGAATGAGTTGTAAAAAACAATAAATAGAAGAGGCTGCCTCATATGAGACAGCCTCTTCCATTATAAAGCAACCGATCTCTGACTGTTAATATCTGAAGACAGAAGTTAATCAGTTATCTCAATCATTTTAAAGGGGACCCTGATGATTGATTCATAGTCCTCTCCTGCTTCGAGCATATCTTCATCATCCTCTTCATAATACCAGTTTACTTCAACCTCATTTTTCGCCTTATGAATAGCTTCGAGCTTTTTAAATACATCAAGGATGCATTTGGATGAACTTGTATTGAAATACTCCAGCCGGATATTGACTGTCGTCTTTTCAAGCGGTGTCTCCTTATAGCTTTCAAGCCAGTCAACCAGTGGCTTATAAAATTCTACCGAGTTTTCAGGGATTGACCGTCCCTTAATTTCAAAAATACCAGCAGCAGCGTCAAATTTAACTGTAGGGGTTTTTGGTGTTCCTTCGATGATGATCGGTTCCATATTTTCCTGTTTTTAAAAGTTGCTTAATTTTCTTTTTCTTCGTTCACTAAAATATCAAGATAGAAAAATGAATAAACATCATTATATTCTACAAATGCATAATCGAGCTTATTGCCTGTCTTCCTGGCAATATCAACCAGTCCAAGTCCACCACCTCCTTTAGCAGAGATTCTCTGATGGTTAAGAATGAATTTATAGAGTTCTTTGATCTCTTCGTGAGATGAGCGGTTAATTCTCTTTATTTTCTCCTCGAGCTTTTCAATATTTTCTTTTTGTACAAAATTCCCGGTTACAATCTTATAGCCTGCTTCTACTTTTCGCACCAGGAGCAAACCATATTTATCAACCTGATCTTCAAAGTCTGCCGGGACCCTGTCTACATGATGATAAAGGTTTTGCAGGCTTTCCACCAGCACGTTATATACTTTCTTGCGAAGCTTGGGATTATCATTTACTGCCACCATCTTTTCCTCAACCGAGTCAAGAACATGATTAATGACATCAGAATCAACATTCCCTTTATAGAAAAGAATAATGTTGTCTCTTGGCTGATCTGAAAAATAATTCTCTATATTAAAGCTCATTTAAGCTTCATTTTAGATGAGGTGACCTAATTCTGAAAACAAATATAATAAAAAAATGAAGTTACC